>CAJXIC010000134.1 GCA_913054385.1 uncultured Pseudomonadota bacterium | reverse complement strand
CGCCTCGATCCGCTGGGCCGGCTGACCCGACCGGACCAGCAGCACCGCTCGCATCGAGGAACTCACTCGCATCCGACCCTCAGTCGACATAGCCGAGTTCCCGGAGTTGCTGCCGCTCCTGGGGCGTCAGCGACACCGCGGGGACCGGCGCCAGGGGGTCACCCGGCAGGGGTGCGCCGCTGTGGCGATGGCGCGCAGACGATGCCTCTAGCCCCCTGCGCCAGCGCAGACTCTCGGCCTCTAGCGACTGAAAGACTTCGGGTTCCTCCTGGCGCAGATTCACCCTCTCCTGCCGGTCCCGCGATCGGTCAAAGAGCAGCCCCTCGGAATCTCCGAAGAGCGCATCCCCCTCGATGTACTTCCAGTTGCCCCGCACCGCGACGCGGCGCTCGGCACGGGGTTCGCGGTGGGCCAGGCGCAGCACCGCGGGATGCACCGTGCGCTCTGCCGCCAGCTCGCGCTCGCCCTTCAGCACCTGAGAGAGGTCAAGACCCCGGGCGCGGCCCGGATAGGCGACCCCGACAGGCCCAGGATCGTGGGCATCAGGTCGAGATGCCAGGTCGCGCCCTCGACTTCGCGCCCCCCCGTTTCCCCAAAGCCCCGGGGCCACGACCAGACCGCGGGGACCTTCAGGACCTCGTCGAAGGGGATGTAGTCGTGCTGAGATTGGCCGTGCTCGAGAAACGCCTCGCCGTGATCGGCCGTCACCACCAGCAGCGTGTCGTCCCATTCGCCAAGATCGCGAAGCGTCTCGCGAATGCGGCCGAGCGCGGCATCGATCCGCCGGATGCGCTCGTCGTAGCTCTCGCGAACCGCCGCCAGGTCCTCGCCGCCGTGGACCGGGTCGAGGTACTCCGCACTCAGGAAGTTGTCACCGCAGCCGAGAAGCTCGCCGTGGTGTTCAGCAAGTTGATTAAAGAGCGTACAGTCCGCCCGCAGCGCGTCGCCGATGCGCTCGGGGGCGCGCCCCTCACGGCGCTCGGCGTGGGCCGAATCGAAGCGCTGGCGCAGTGCCTCGAGCCGCCGCGGCTCGAAACGCTCGGCGCCCACGCCGCGGCTGCGGTGGCGCTGCCATCCGCCGTACGGGAAATGCGCTGCGTAGGTGTGCACGAAGAGGAAATAGCGGTCGCCGCGATGCGCGCGTATCCAGTCGGTGACACGCGAAAGCGACCCGGACACCAGCTCGAGACGCGAAAACTCAAGACTGTGATCGAAGCCGCGCCCGAACCCGTAGCGCGGCGACACGTATCCCCCTTCGTGGAATGCCGCGGTTGCATACCCCGCCTTTCCCAGGGTTTCTGCCAGCGTCGGGATGCGGCGATCGAGTTCCGCCTCCTCCCGAAAGACGCCGTGCTCGGCCGGGTCGAGTCCCGTAAAAATCGACATATGCGAAGGCAGCGTGAAGCTCGAGGCCGCGTAGAAATCCTGGAGCCGCACACCCTCCTCGGCAATCTCCGCGAGCACCGGGGTCGTCGTCGCCCCTTCGTACCCGCTGACGTGATCGGCGCGCACGGTGTCCATGCTGAGAAGGATGATCCGCCGGGGCCCCGAGGTTTCCTCCGGCGCTGGCTGGCAACCCGCGCAAAGGCTGCACGCCAGGAGCCAGCCGGCGCAGAACGCAACCGACCGCCGTCGACTCTTGCGTTGCGAATGTCTCACGGTCGCATGGCTTCGCGGTAGCGACCGGTTTCAAAGAGCGACACCGCATCGGGCCAGAAGTACGGGACTCCGGTCAGCAGCAACAACAGCCCAAGCACGGCCACACCGGCGCGGGATCGCGTCCCGATCGACGCCAACACGCGCCGAGGATCGCTGAGCATCGATGCCGCGTAGAGCACCGCCAGGGGCATCCACGGCAGCCGATAGCGGACCGATGCATTCGCCAACAGGTGGATCGCAAAGACCGCGAGCGCGAGGGTCGCCACCAGTTCGCGGCGGCCGCGCCGACGATCCGCGGCCCACGCGGGCAACGCCAGCAGCAGGAGGACGAGGGTACTGGCGGGCACCACCACGAGCAGCACCCGGATGGCGTCCGGGCCGAGCTCCGGGTAGGCCCCGCGACTGATCTTCTTGAAGAGGTAGGAATCTGGGCTGGCCAGGAGCGCAGCGGTTCGCACGGCCTTCTTGAAGATCCAGGCGGGTTGTTCCTCTCCAATCAGTACCAGGGCCTGGGAGCGGGCATAGTCTGCGCGCTCCATCTCATCCGGTATCGCAAAGTAGGTGCGCCGAAAGGCCTCCAGTTCGAAACCCGCAGGCCGCATCCAATCCGTCTCGGAAAGCGAGTTTCCCGACCGAAGATTGAGCCAGCCCGCGTTCGATACCAATACCGGGCTCCCGAGAACCCGGTCATTGCGCAGGGTCCACGGAACCACGATCGCCGCGATCACCGCCAGCAGTGCGATGGCATGACCGACTGCACGCGGGCGCGCCCCGGGCGACGCGCGAAACACCCACCAGGCGGCGCAGACTCCGGCAACCGGCAGCGCGAGTTCGCGGGTCAGGGTCGCCAAGCCGAGCGCGACCCCTGAAAGCACCAGCACGCCCGCAGTCGGGCGCTCTTCGAATCGCACGACGCCGAGCAGCGCTACGAGGATCAGCGCGGAAAAGAGCGTCTCGGAGAAGAGGTAGTGGCTGAACACCACGAAATTCGGGTAGAGCGCCGCGAGGGACGCCGCGACGAGGCCTTCCCGGGCGCCAAACCAGGCCCGGCCCAGTGCGCCGCAGAGTGCGACCAGCAAACCTCCGAGCCCGATTTGGGCCGCGACGAGCCTTGCGACGATGGCCTCGGCGGAAACCTCGGACCCGCCAGGCACGAAGAGCGAGAGGAAGTAGGGGTAGCCCGGGGGCCACTCGGCAAGCGCGCCGCGGGGCGGGTACAGGTGGCGGCCCTCACGCGCAATTTCCACGGCGGTCTGGAAGTAGTAGTCCTCATCGCCGGTCGCCAGCAGCGTCCCGCCGGCTTCGAGAGCGAGCATGCGGATGCCAATGGCGGCCAGTGTGATCCCCAGGAGAGCAAGCGCAAAGACTCCCGAGCGCTCGAGTCGTGCGCTCACGCTGGCGCTCCTCGCCGCCCACTGCGGCGAGGCCGAGCCCATGCCCGACCGTCTCGGATCATCTCACCCCCTCGGCCGACCGACTGCGATACCCGTAAGCGCCCCCGATCCCCCAATGATATCCGACTCCGCGCCCTCTTCCTTCAATCGCCACTCCCAAGACCACGAACGCCGCTTGCGAATCCCTCCTGCTAAGCTGATGCGCCGGGGGGATGAAATGGCGGCCTCGACGTCCGCTGGGGATTCGTTGCCGGCCGGTGACTTTCCCGGCGCATCGGCATCGCAACCGGCACTCTTCACCGCGCTTGCACTGGCTCTGTCGGCGCTCCACTTCGGGCTCTTCTTCGAGGCCGAAACGCCGATCCGAACCGACGTCCGCTACTTCCTCTACTTCGCCTGGCAGATTGCCGAAGGTGCGGTCCCGCACCTCGACCTCTTCGACAACAAGACCTTCCTGTCGAGCCTGCTCGCCGCCGGGATCTTTCGGCTGGGCGAGATCCTGGGTCAGGATCCGCTCCAGGCCATCCGGATCTCGACGCTGGGCCTGTCGGCGTTTGGGGGGTTGCTCTCCTTCTGGATCTTCCGGCGCCTTTCCCGCGGTAGTACAGTGGCGGGCTTCCTGGGGCTCGCCGCCTTTGGGAGCTTCGGGATCCTCGGTGAACTGCCGGCGATCGGGAACTTTCCGAAACTGCTGATGGTCGTGCTGGCCTCCGCCATGGCCCTGGCGGTGGCGCGACGGGCCTGGTTCGCGGCGGGCGCCTGCAGCGCCCTTGCCTTCCTCGACTGGCAGGTGGGGGGTCTGGTCGGACTCGCCGCCTTCGTGGCCGCCCTCGCCTCGGGAGAACACTGGGCCCGCAACACACTCCGGCTGATCGGCGGAGCGCTGGTGGGCATCCTCCCCCTCATCCTCTACTTCGCAGCCAACGGCGCCCTCGGCGCGGCGGTCGAGCAGACCTTCGCCATGGCGTTGGCTCGCGCCGCCGAGAGCACCGAATCGGTCAGCACCCTCGACCGCATCGCACGCTTTGGCTGGACCACGACCCGCATGGGCCTCTCGGAACGCTTCCTGCTGGCCATTTCGCTGCTTGGCCTTCCGCTTTCGTGGCTCTGGCTGCGCCGCGAAGGCTCCAGCGCTGCCGGCCGGCTGCTCCTGCCCCTTTGCGTCTATCACACCGCGATCCTGGGCTTCAGTCTCGTGGATTTTCAGCGCTTCCCGGACTTCTACGTCCTCATGGCCACGGCCGCGTTCTGGCTCGGGATCGTCTGGACGCGCTGCTTCGCTGCACTGAGCCGCCACCATGCCTTTGGCGCGACGGCCGCGGCCACGGCGATCCTCGTCGTCGCGGTCGCCTTCGGCCGTCCCTTCTTTCTCCGACCCGAAACCAACCTCACCACCGCCCACGTCCCGGCGAGCGTCACGCTCTCGGAACAGCGCGCGGTGGCTCGCGCACTGCGCGAACGGCTCGCCGGCCAACCCTTCGTCGCCCTGGCGTCGGCGGAGATCCTCTTCCTGATGCGCCACCGCAATCCGCTCGACATCGTCTACTTGAACGTGCCGAGCCATCGCTACCACGCCCTCGACGAAAACGAGTCGATCGAGGCAACTGCTGCGCGACTCGTCGAAGGCGTCGAACCCCAGGCGTTCGTCTGGCCCGGCCGCTACGAACTGGCCCCGCGCCTTGCCAATCGATACGCCCGGGTAGAGATCGCGGTCCCCGATGGAGAATACGTTGTCCGGTTCTACGAGCGAAAATAGGAACCCGCTTCGAGCGCTCGCGTGCCTCGCGACCTGCGCTCTCGCGCTCGCCGCCCTCTACGGCTGTCGCGCCGAACCCGAGGCGGCAGCGGGAATCTTGCTGATCACGGTGGACACGCTGCGCGCGGACTACGTCGGCGCGTACGGCGCAAAGAACACGGCCACCCCCCATATCGACCAACTGGCCCGCGAGGGCATCACGTTCGAACACGCCGTCACCCCAATGCCCCTCACCCGCCCGGCGCACTTCTCGATCCTCACCTCGCGCTACCCGCGCGAACACGGCGTCGTCAACAATGCGCTCTCGTTGCCGAGCGCCGCGGTGACACTCGCCGAGCGCTTCTCGGAAGCCGGCTGGGCGACCGCCGGGTTCACAGGGGTCGCGCTGCTCTCGCGTGCCTCGGGTGCCGCACAGGGCTTCTCCGTCTTTTCGAACCCCTCGCCCGAGCAGAAGCACCGTCGCGGCGTCGAGGTCGTCGCCGAGGCCCTCGCATGGCTGAAGACGATCCCGCGAACCCAACCCTACTTCCTCTGGGTCCACCTCTTTGATCCCCACCTTCCCTACGAGGCCAAGCCCACCCCGGGAACCGCGAGTGCTCTTGACGGCGAGTACCCGGTTCTCAGTTGGCGCATCCTGCGCGAGATCGCAGCGACACGCGACGGCGACCTGCCGATGGAGATCGTCGACCACGGTCTCGCCCTGTACCGCCGCGAGGTCGAGTACACCGACGCCCAGGTCGGAAGGCTCCTCGCCGGAATCGATCGCCGCAGCGGATCCGGCAACGTGGTGGTGGCCTTCACCGCCGACCACGGAGAGTGCTTCGAGCGGCGTGTCTTCTTCGAGCACGCCGACTGTCTCTACCGGGGGGCGACGCGAATTCCGCTGATCCTGCGCGACCCCGCGCACTTCGCCCCCGGGACGCGCGCTCGCGGGCCCGCCAGTTCGCTCGACCTCGCGCCGACGCTGCTCTCGATCGCCGGACTCGCCCCGCTCGCCAACGCCAGCGGAAGCGCCCTTGATTCAGCGGAGGCCCGCTCCTTGCAGCGCAACCTGCTGCTCGAGCACCCGCTCTACCAGCCCCGTGTCGCCCAAACGCGGGTTCGCCGCGCCGAGCGCATTCGCAGCGTCGGCGGCGTGCCCCTCGAGCCGCTCCTGATCGACGAGGTGGGTGTGGGTGTCGTCAATGAAAACTACAAATACCTGCGTCGAGGCGATCGGGTCGACATCTTCCGCACCGACGCCCTCGAATCGGAGATCCCTGCAACAGAGCAGAGCGCCGTCGCCGCCGAACTAAAGGCTGTGCTCGACGCCCTGCTTCAGGCGCACCCCCTGGTGGTGATTGACCCCGGCGAGATCAACGCCGGGCTGCGCGCGACCCTCGAAGGCCTTGGCTA
>CAJXIC010000133.1 GCA_913054385.1 uncultured Pseudomonadota bacterium | reverse complement strand
GGTGGAGTCGGCGGTCGAGGGCGACGAGGTCGAACTCGTGACACCTTGCACCGTGCTCTACGCCGAAAGCGGTGGTCAGGTGGGGGATCGCGGGCGCATCTCGTGCCCCGGAGGCGAAGTCGAAATCGAGGACACCCAGCGTCCGGTTGCGGGATTGATCGTCCAGTGCGGGCGGGTTGTGAAGGGGGAAATCCGCGTCGGGGATCCGGTGCGAATCACGCTCGATGCCGAAACCCGGCAGGCCACCGTCCGCAACCACACCGGCACCCATCTGCTGCACGCAGCACTACGACAGGTTCTGGGACCGCAGGCCGTGCAGAAGGGCTCGCTCGTCGGGCCGGATCGGCTGCGCTTCGACTTTACCCACGACTCGGCGCTCAGCGCGGCGGAACTCGCGGAAATCGAAGATCTCGCCAACGGGTGGATCGAGGAAAACCTGGCGGGCTTGGTGCGGGTCATGCCGTACCGGGAGGCCATCGAATCCGGGGCCGTCGCCATCTTCGAGGAGAAGTACGGCGACGAGGTTCGGGTGCTCTCCTTCGGCGACGTGTCGACGGAACTCTGCGGGGGGACCCATGCGCGCGCGACCGGAGAGATCGGCTTCCTGAAGATCCTCTCCGAGTCCGGAATTTCGTCGGGCGTTCGCCGCATCGAGGCGCTCACGGGTCTCGGGGCCGTCCGCCACGTACGGCGCCGGGAGCGGCTCCTCGAGGAAGCCGCTCGGTTCCTCAAGGCACCGGTGGAAGAGCTGACGGGCCGCTTGGAGCAGTTGGTGGCCGAGCGGCGGGCTGCCAAGAAGGAAATTGAGCGCCTCCAGTCGGCCGCGCCGAAGGCCGCGGCGGGGGATCTCCTGGAGCAGGCCCGCGATCTTCCGGGAGGGGGGCGGGCCCTGGCGGCGAAGCTCGAGGACGTCGACGCGAAGCAGTTGCGAGCGATCGTCGATGACCTGCGAAATCGCATCGGCAGCGGTGTCGTATTGGCGACGGCGGCGCAGGACGACCGCGTGTTGCTGGCGGTGGGCGTGACGAAGGATCTCGTAGCAAAGCACCGTGCCGGGGATCTGATCGGCGTGGTTGCGAAGCTCGTGGGGGGCGGGGGCGGAGGCCGTCCCGATTTCGCCCAGGCCGGCGGGCGCGATGCCTCGAAGATCGATCTCGCGATCGAGAAGTTCTTCGAAGAGGTGGGCGCGGCGTGACCGATCCGCGGGGCTTCCTGGCCGGGAATCCCTTCGTCGCAGAGAGGCGTCCGACCCGCGAGGTACTCGTGGGCGACGTGGGGATCGGCGGTGCGAATCCGATTCGCCTGCAGTCGATGACGACCACGTTCACGAAGGACACTTTGGCTACCTGCGACCAGGCAGAGCAGCTCGCGGCAGTGGGCTGTGAGATCGTCCGCGTGACGGCGCCTTCGATCACCGACGCTGAGAATCTTCGCGCGATCCGGGCCGAACTCGATCGTCGCGGCGTTCGGGTTCCCCTCGCGGCAGATATCCACTTCACCCCGAACGCCGCCCTCATTGCAGCCTTGTATGTCGAAAAGGTTCGCGTGAACCCGGGAAACTACGCCGACCGCAAGAAGTTCGAGGTCCGCGAATATTCCGACGCGGAGTACAGCGAGGAGATCGAGCGCGTGGCCGAGCGTTTTCGGCCGTTGGTCCGGCGCTGTCGCGAGCGCGGCGTCGCCATGCGTATCGGGACCAACCACGGCTCGCTCTCGGATCGCATTCTCAACCGCTACGGAGACACGCCGCTGGGGATGGTCGAGAGCGCCCTCGAGTTCCTGGATGTGTGCGAGGACGAATCCTATTTCGAGATCGTCTTCAGCATGAAGGCATCGAACCCGCGCGTGGCGATCCACGCCTACCGCTTGCTCGCGGCACGTCTCAAGGAACGAGAGCCGGTCGGCGGCGACTATCCCTTTCACGTAGGCGTGACCGAGGCCGGGGACGGAGAGGACGGGAGGGTGAAAAGCGCCATCGGAATCGGTGCACTTCTCGAAGATGGCCTCGGCGATACGGTGCGGGTCTCGCTGACCGAGGATCCCGTGAAGGAAATCCCCGTCGCGCGGGCGCTAGCCCAGCGCTCGCAGCGGCGCTGGGAGGAAGACCGCGGACGCCGCGATCCCTCGGGCCCGGAAGCGCGCCTGCCGCTGGTGGCCCTGGGGATCGAGAGCCCCTACGACCACGCCCGGCGTCCCGCCGAGCCGGTTGACCTCGGCGGCCTTGCCATCGGGGGCGATCGCGTGCCGGCGGTGGAACTCGCCTTCGAGGCCGAGTTGGGCGAGTTGCCCGGTTGGTTGGCGGCGCTGGCCACCAGCGCGGCGCTCGAACCCGATCGACCCTGTGAAAGCATCCTGCTCGCCGCAACCTCTGGCACTGCAGACGAAGCGCTCGCCGCGGCGCGCCGCTCCCTTGCGGAACTGGGGGCTCGTTTTCCGATCGCGGTTCGATGCGAGGCGGGCGCGGTCCGGGCGCTCTCTGGCGAAGTGGATCGGGTCGCGGTCCCCGTGGTCGCCTCGGGGCGCGAACTCGAAGAGGCCGCTGCTGCGGCGATCGCCAAAGGCGTGGGGCTCGAGTGGACGCTCCGCGGTGCGCCTGGGGCCCTCGTCGAATCGGTGGGCGCGGTCCTCGATGCGAGTGCCAGGGCCGGTTTACGAGAATTTGCAATCGGCATCGAATCCTCGCGTCTCGGACACGCCGCGCGGGTGGTGGCGGCCACGTTGAGCGAACTACGGGCCCCCGCGATCCCGCTGATCCTGCGCCACCGGAGGGAGCCCGGTTCAGTCGATTCCGATGCCCTGCTCGATCTGGCGGTGGATCTCGGGACCCCGCTCTGCGACGGGCTCGGGGACGCGGTGTCTGTCGCCGGCTTCGCCGACCCGGCTCTTGCTCTCGACCTCGCCTACCGCGCGTTGCAGGGAGCGCGACTGCGCACCACTCGAACCGAGTACATCTCGTGTCCTTCCTGCGGTCGCACCCAATTCGATCTGGAAGAGACGACGGCCCGTGTCCGAGCGAAGACCGTCCACCTGAAGGGGGTGAAGATCGCGGTGATGGGGTGCATCGTGAACGGTCCCGGAGAAATGGCGGATGCCGATTTCGGTTACGTCGGTGCCGGTCCGGGGGTCGTGAACCTCTACGTCGGCCACGAAGTGCAAGAGCGCGGCATCCCCGAGGCGGAGGCACCGGAGCGGTTGGTGGGACTCATCCGTGCCGCCGGTCGTTGGCAGGAGGCCCGAAGCTGATGGCTGCGGGCACCGCCCGGATGTTGTCTTCCTGCTCCAGGAAGAGTGCGCGGGCGCGATCGTAGACCTGCACGCTGATCGAATTCGAGACGGCCTGTGAATCGCGGCCCAGCAGCCAGAGGGCACCGACCACCACGAGCATCGCGAGCAGGAAGCCCTCGGCGGCGCCGAGCACTCCGCCGGCGACGCGGTCAGCCCAGCCGAGCCCGACCGCGCGGGCACCGCGGCGCACGATGCGTCCCGCGAGCCCCACGACCGCGATCATGATCACGAAGATGGCAGCGCCGGCGATCCAGGGAGCGATGCTCTCGGGCACCGCCGGGTCGAAAGTAGCGAGGAGCCACTGCGCTGCGGGGACGCGAAAGGTCGCCACTGCGATACAGGCGCCGGCCAGGGCGGCGATCGAGAAGCCCTCGCGGATCAGGCCGATGGTCAGGCCGCGCGCCGTGGTGAGCAGAAACAGGGCCAGGACCAGGCCGTCGAGAAGCGAGATGGGCTCCATCAAAGAGGTCCTCCCCCTGGCGGGCTCGTGCCCGCCATCGTTTCGAACGCCTCAGTCGCTGGCAGAGATGTGTTCGCGGGCCAGTACCGCGAGGTGCGTCTCCGGGAAATTCTCGGCGATGACGTGGAAGATTCGCGTCGCCTCGTCTTCGCGCTTCATGTTCTCGTAGCAGACCCCCAGCTTGAAGAGCGCTATGGCGTCTTCGCCCAGGCCGGGGTAGGTGTCGAGGAGACTGCGGTAGCGCTCTGCCGCCGAGGTATATTCGCTGCGAGCCAGGTAGAAGTCGCCGATGCGCATCTCGTTTCGCGCCAGGCGGGTCCGAAGTTCGCGAAGCAGCTCTTCGCCCTTGCGTGTCTCGCTTGCGTACGGATAGTTTCGGATCAGGCGCTCGAGTTCGAGGAGCGCCGACTTCGTCGCGGTCTGGTCCTGCTCGACGGAACGCACCTGGTTGTAGTGGCAGAGAGCCGCGCGCAGGATGGTGTAGGGAACCTTCTCGTTCTGGGGATGGAGCTCGGCGAAATCGCGGTAGTAGGAGAGCGCCTCGTCGTAGCGGAGGTCCTGGTAGTAGGCGTCGGCGATTCGCAGCTCTGCGAGGACGGCGTACTCGCTGTAGGGATAATTGTCGATCACCGACTGGAAGAGCTCGATGGCCTCGTCGTAGTCGGTCCAGGTATAGAGACCGATCAGATTGCGGCCCGCCAGCGCCTCGACGCCCTCGGCGTAGACTTCGTCCGCCGGGCCGACGTCATCAAAGAGCGACGTCTGCGTCGACGCGCAGCCGAGCCCCAACACCAGTGCTGCGCAGGCACAGTTTCGCGCGCCGCGAGTCACTCGAGACCCCCAAGCGATGTCGGGAGAGGCTTGCTGCGAAACCCGTTGATGAGGCCCTGCACGTCTGTCGTTGGGTTCTGGGGAAGCGCCTTGCGGCGGCTTCCGGGTGTTCCGGGGGGTGGCTCTCGCACGCTACACCGGCCTCCATGCCGCTGCCAATTTGCTAGCGTCCGCGCCCCAGGCGAACCGGGGCCCAGGAGAATCAGAATATGGATCGCGAATCGATCGAGAAGCTCAAGTTCGACAGCCGCTTGGCGCGGCGGCGGGGATGGGTCGATGCGAAGGCGGTCGCCGCCAAGCTTGAGTCGCTGCCCGACGTCGTCGACAAGATCGCTCCGCCCGAGGAGTTGGATGAGATTCCGGATTCCGCCGAAGAGTCCGACTGATCCCCCCGTAGCGGTGAGGGCTCGGCGCGCTGCGCCTTTCTATCTGGGTAGGTCAGGACGTTGATCAAGTCCCGCTTTGGAACCGACCTCGACCGGATCCTGCAGCGCCTCTTCCCCTTTCTCTTTCGCGCTCGGATCGATCCCAACGCGCTCACCTGGATCGGGACCGCGGTCTCCGGGCTAGCGGCGTTTGCGATTGCAACGGGAGAGCTCCTCGTTGGCGGGCTGCTGATTCTGGCGGGTGGTTTCTTCGATCTCGTCGACGGCGTGGTCGCGCGCCACCGCGGGTGCGCGAGCGAGTACGGCGGCTTTCTCGACTCGAGCCTCGACCGGCTGGTCGACCTGATGCTGTTTCTGGGAGTGATCCTCTTTCTCGCCACCGAAGGCGATCGGCTGGGCCTGCTGCTGGCGGCGATCGCGCTCATCGGCAGCGTCATGACCTCGTATATCAAGGCCCGGGCAGAACTCCGCGGACCCCCGATCGAGATCGGTTTTTTCGAACGCGCCGAGCGCATTCTCGTGTTGGCGGCCGGGCTGCTTTCGGGCTGGCTCGAAGCGGCACTGTGGATTCTGGCGTTCGGGTCGGCCTACACTGCAGTCGTTCGCTTTCGTGCGGCGGGCCGAGGGCTCCGGGGCCTGGCCCCTCTGGATGAGCGACCGGGAGGTTCACCGTGACGGATCAAAGGGCAGAAGAGAAGACCGCAGAGGGGGGCGCTCCGGGGGAGAGACTGCCGGCAATCGATTTCGCGACCTTCCTGCTTTCGCTCTCCTCCTCGGCGCTCTACCAACTCGGGATCGTGCCGCATCCCGAATCGGGGGAGGCGGCCGAGCCGGACCCGCTGCTGGCGCGGCAGACGATCGACACCCTCGAGATGCTGCGGCGCAAGACGGCGGGAAATCTCGAACCGGACGAGGAGAAGCTCTTCGAGGGCCTGCTCTTTGAACTTCGGATGCGCTTCGTCGAATTGACGAAGTAGCGCGCGGCTCGGGTGTCCCCGGAAGCCGCCGCGCCCCCGGGAGCGGATGGGTCCATCGAGATCGCCGCTCCGGCGAAGCTCAACCTCGGTCTGCGGATCGTGGGGCGTCGCAGAGACGGCAACCACGAACTCGAGGGGCTCTTCGTGCCGATCGATCTCGCCGATCGGGTGAAGGTCGAATGCAAGGCGGGAGATTCTTCGGGCCGGGTCGCTTTCCGGCTGGTTGCCGGCGCGGCGGCCTCGGATTCGGACGCAGCGAAACTCGGGTCCGTGCCCGACGG
>CAJXIC010000132.1 GCA_913054385.1 uncultured Pseudomonadota bacterium | reverse complement strand
CCGGGCAGAGGCACTGCTTGCGCGCGTGGGTCTCGGCGCACTCTCCGGGCGCAAGGCGCGGGTGCTCTCGGCGGGGGAGGGGCAGCGATTGGCGCTGGCCCGGGCCTTCGCGACCGGGCCCGAGGTGCTGTTTCTGGACGAGCCCACGGCCGCCCTCGATCCGCATGCGACCCGGCTCGTGGAGGGCATCATCGAGTCGGCCGCCGAGGAGGGAACGAAGATCGTGATGACCTCCCACGATCTCGGCCAGGCGCGCCGGTTGGCGGACGAGGTGCTCTTCTTTGCGTCTGGGCGGCTGCAGGAGCAGACGCCGGCTGCCGAATTCTTCGAGGCGCCGCGGAGCGACGGCGCGCGTGCCTTTCTGCGGGGCGACCTCCTTTCATGAGCCGGATCGTCACGCTTTTTCTTGCGATCCTGCTGGCGTTGCCGGCGGGGACCGAGGAACCGAGACCCCTGCTCCTCGCTTCGACGACTTCCACCGAGAACACCGGGCTCTTCGACGCGATCCTGCCGGATTTCGAGAAGCAGACGGGCATCCCCGTTCGCGTGGTGGCGGTGGGCACGGGGCAGGCCTTGTTACTCGCGCGTTCTGGCGATGCCGACGTGCTGTTGGTTCACGATCGGGCTTCGGAGGACCGGTTCGTCAAAGAGGGCTACGGCGTCGAGCGATTCGACGTGATGACCAACGACTTCGTCGTGGTAGGGCCCCCGGATGACCCAGCGGCCATTCGCGGCGAGCCCGACATCGCCCGGGCGCTGGGGAGAATCGCGGCGAGCGAATCTCGCTTCGTTTCGCGCGGCGACGATTCGGGCACCCACAAGGCCGAAATGCGTCAATGGCGCGCCGCTGGCATCGATCCGCTGGCGGCATCGGGCCGCTGGTACCTGGAGTTGGGGAGCGGGATGGGGCCACGCTCAACACCGCTGCGGCCATGGGCGCCTACGCCCTGGCCGATCGCGGAACCTGGCTGGCCTTTCGCAACCGCGGGGACCTCGATCTCGTGGTCGAAGGAGATCCCCGGCTCGCGAATCCCTACTCGGTGATCGCCGTGAATCCCGCGCGCCACCCCCACGTGAACGCCCGGGCGGCCGAGCGCTTCATCGAGTGGATTCGATCGCCCCCGGCCCAACGAGCCATCGGGGCGTTTCGGGTGGGGGGAGAGCCGCTCTTCGTTCCGAGCGCGACGCCGCCCGGCTGAGGCAAGAAGCGCTGGCGGCTACGAAGGGTCGTGGAACTGCGGCGGGCGCTTCTCGATGTTTGCCATCACCGCCTCGACCTGGTTCGGCCCGCCGATCACCGTGCGCTGGATCTCGGCCTCGCGCAGCAGGCCGTCGTCGACACTCCCCGCGCGCGAAGCGTCGAGCAGGCGCTTGCTGGCCCGCACCGCCGAAGGGGAGCGCCCCGCGATTTCTCGGGCCAGGCCGAAGGCCGCTTCCCGGGGATCCTCCGCGAGGCGGGTCACCAGGCCGAGCGCATGGGCCTCGGTCCCAAGAACGATGCGTCCGGTGTAGGTGAGTTCCTTCGCGACATCGAGCCGGACGAGGTTTCGCAGGGTCTGGGTCCCGGTCATGTCCGGAACCAGCCCCCACTTGATCTCCATGACCGAAAGTTTCGCATCGGGCGTGGCAAAGCGGATGTCCGCGGCCAGCGCGATCTGTAGCCCGCCGCCAAAGGCGACCCCGTGAATCGCGGCGATGACCGGAACCGGGAGTTGCTGCCAGACCCAGGCGGCGTACTGGGCGAAGGTCGTCACCTTCGTGCCGTAGAGGTCGAGGAGGCCGTGCGGCGCGTCGGTCTCTGCGTCGGATTCGTCCGCCGAGGCCTTTGTTTTCTGAAAGCTCATGAAGTCGAGGCCTGCGCAGAAGCCCCGGCCCTCGCCGGAGAGTACGACGGCGCGCAGGCCGGGTTCCCGGGCGAGATTCTTGCCCGTCTCGCAGAGCGCGACGAACATCGCCCGATCCAGCGCGTTCATCTTCTCTGGACGGGTGAGGCGAACGTCCGCAACACCGTCTTTGATCTCGATCTGGATTCGGTCGGACATGGACAATCTCCGGTGGCGGGGCAGGGCTATTCGGGGGGCGGTCCCGCGCTCACGAGGCTCGGGCATCGCGCCGGACTTCGCTGGCGAGAAAGGTCGTGACGGCCTCCGTGAAGAGATCGTTGCGGTCCCCGGCGATCATGTGACCGGCGCCGGAGACGTCCCGGAAGTGGGCGTGGGGGACCAGATCGAGGAAGTGACGAGCCCCCTCCTCGCTGAGCAGGTCGCTCATGCGACCGCGCACGAGTAGCACCGGCATCGCCAGCCCGCGTGCGGCCTCGTCGAGAGAGGCCACGTCCGAGAGCGCGTGATCGAGGCTGCGGATCTGCATGAAGCGCGGATCCCAGTGCCAGCGATAGCGGCCGTCTGCGCCGAGCCGAAGGTTCTTTTCGAGGCCAGCCAGGTTTCGCGGGCGCTTGCGGTGTGGGTTGTAGGCGGCGATGAGGTCGGCGGCCTCCTCGAGGCTCTCGAAGCCTTCGGGTCGCGACGTCATGAAGGATCGGATGCGCTCGGTGCCCGCCCGCTCCATGCGGGTGGCGATGTCCACCAGCACCAGGGCGGAGGCGTTCGGCTCGCTCCCGGTTTCGGCAATCGCCCGAAGGCTGGCGATGCCACCGAGGGAAGCCCCCACCAGCACCGGAGACTCGAACCCGGACGCCACCGCGACCACGTCGGAGGCGTAGTCGGCGAAGTGGTAGCGCCCCGCCTCTGACCAATCGCTGTCCCCGTGGCCGCGCAGGTCGAAGCTCACGGCGTACCAGCCCGCGTGGGCCAGCGCCGTGGCAGTGCCGCCAAAGGCGTGGCGGGTCTGGCCGCCGCCGTGAAAGAGCAGCACCGCCGGCGCTTCGGGGTCGCCGTAGCAATCCGCCGTCAGGCGAAGGCCCTGGGCGGCGTCGAAGGTACGGGTCTGCTTCTGGGAGGCGGGCAAGGGGTTGTTCCGGGGCGGGCTCAGACGCGGGATTGAAGGATGCGGCCGATCTTCTTTCGGCCGCGGTTGATCTCGATCAACTCCAACGTGGTGGCGTCGGCGAGGTCGGTGCCGATGACTTCGTCGCCTTCGGCGTCGAGTTCCTTCATGTTCACCCAGGCCGCGTAGATCGGACGTGTGCGCTCGGTGATGATGCCGGCCTTCAGCAGCGTCTTGATCAGGACCCGGAAGATGTTGTTGCTTTCGCGCATGGCGTCGCGGCGATCCGAGTCGCTAAAGGCTTCGAGGATCGCACTGCGCACCCACTTCCAGTCGAGTCCGAATTGCTCGTAGATCACCTGCTTCTGTTCGGAATTGACGAGGTTCATGAGCAGGTTCTGGAAACACTCCGCAGCCCAGTCCTCGACCACCTCGTGTTCTTCCGGGGAAAGTCCCGGGATCGTCTTGTCGGCCCAGATCTTGCCGAAGCGGTGATGGAAGGCCTCGTCGGCCATCACCAGTTGGACGAGGCGCTTGAGTACCGGGTCTTCGGTGTTCGCGTGGATGAAGGCGAAGGCGCCCATGGCGAGGCCCTCGACCAGCATCTGCATCCCGACGAGTTTCTTGTAGACCATCGGCGCCTGGACGGCTTCGTCGAGCAACCCGCCGAGGCCGCTCCCGCAGGGCAGGGGTGTGCCCCAGCGCTTCGCCACGTAGATCGAGAAGCCCGAGACGTGTCGCGCCTCTTCGCGCGCCTGGTTCGCGGCGTACTCCTGGGCGCCGGGGTCGCGCAGGATCTGGCAGAGGCTTGCTGAAAGAGAAAGCGCTCCCTGCTCCCCGTGCAGGATGCTCGAGAGTGTAAAGCGCGAACTCTGGTTGGCGAGTTGGATCTGCTGGTGCGGGGTGAGCTTTTCGGCCACGGCGCAATTCAGTTCGACGTGAAAGTTGCGCGGCAGGATCAACTGCTCGTCGAGATCGAACTTCTCGGAGTCGAAGTCGATGTAGCTCGGGTCGAGCGGATCCCAGAAGTGGTCCACCGTGGCGGCGATGATTTCGTCGAAGGCATCCGAGCGATCGGCGTAGCGGTCGACTTCAATCATGCCCATGAAGTCGTCGCGGTCGAGGGTGTTGTAGGCCGGGTCGTAGGTGATGTGTTGGGACATGGGAGACTCCAAGGGGTGCAGGCTCAGCCGGGCTTTGTGCCCTCGAGCTGGATCCGGGTCAGGGTTTCGATCACGGCTTCACGCGGAGCCCGGGTGGGATCTTCGACCCACCAAGCCACCACGCGTGCCAGCATTCCGACGACCGCCTGGGCCAGGACGTCGGGGTCGAGTTCCGGCGGCAGTTCGCCCGCGGCGATGCGTGCGCGCCGGCGCGCGGCGATGCCCCCGGCCAGGGTGTCGAGGACCACCGATTCGACGGCGGCGGCGTCGGCGTCCGGGCTCATCAGGATGCGGACGAAGTCCCGGTTCTCCTCGGCGAAGCCGATCAGCGCCTCGGAGTGCGAGCGCACCGCCGAGGGAACGTCGGGGGACGTCTTCGAGGACGCTGCCAGGCGCTCGCGCAATGCGGCTACTGCCTCGAGGGCGATCTCGCGGAACATGGCCTGCTTGTCGGAAAAGTGGAGGTAGAAGGTGCCCGCGGCGACACCCGCGGTGCGGGCAATGTCGTGGCTGGTGACACCGCGCAGACCATCGCGGGCAAACAGGGTGCGTCCGCTTTCGAGTAGGCGTTCTCGGGTGGCGGCGCGGCTGCGGCCGGCTGCGGAGCGGGGCGCGGCCTGGGCGGCGGGGTTCGGTTGGAGCGAAGTGACAGACATGTCAGTCGATGACACTAGCGTCAGCCGAAAGCCGCCGCCACCGGGCGAGCACCCGCCTGCCCCTGGTCAGCCCGCTTGGGTGCGCTCAGGTGCTCGGGGAATTTTCTGGCTCGCAGTTCGCCGCGCAGACCTCGGCGCCCGCCTCGGGCTCGAGTTGGAGCGTTGCGTGCTCGATCCCGAAACTCCCGCGCAGGCGCTGCTGGAGTCGCCGCAGCAGATCGCCGGCCTCGAAGTCGGCGCTGCCGATGGCGTGGCAGGAGAGTGAGACCTCCCCGCTGCCGATGCTCCAGACGTGGAGATCATGGATCTCGAGGACGCCGGGTTCTGCCAGGAGTTGCCCGCGGATTTCGTCGGTGTCGAGATGGGCAGGGGCCGACTCCATCAAGACGTCGACCACGTCGCGTAGAAGAAAAACGGCGGCGTAGACGATCAACGCCGAGATCAGGAGGGAAGCCGCGGGGTCGATCCAGGTCCAGCCGTAGGCCTCGATTGCGATGCCGGCGACGATCACGCCGATGCTTCCCAGCGCATCGCTGGCGATGTGGAGCCAGGCGCCGCGCAGGTTCAGATTCTCGTGGCGGCCCTGCCGCAGCCACCAGAGGCCGAAGGCATTCATCGCAAGGCCGCCGCTGGCGACCACGATCATCACACCCGCAGAGACCTCTCGGGGGGCACCGAAGCGTTCGATCGCCTCGATGCTGACGAAGATGGCCACGACCAGGAGTCCCACGCCCTGCGCGAGGGCCGCGAGGATCTCCGCGCGGGTGTGTCCAAAGGTGCGACGCTTGGTGGCGGGGTGCTTTGCGATCCAGATCGCGACCAGGCTGAGCACGAGCGCGCCGACATCCGAGAGCGTGTGGCCGGCGTCCGCCAGCAGTGCCAACGAGCCCGACCAGAGCCCGCCGACGACTTCGACAACGACATACAGGGCTGAGAGGATCGCTACGACGAGGATGCGCCGCGCGTGGTCTCCCCGAGCCTCGCGCGCGGTGCCGATTCCCATTGTGTGCCCGTGCGAATGCGCCATCGCGCCTCTTTCGTGATCTCTTGCGGTCTGCACCGCGTCGCGAGCTTCGGCCTTCTGTGCGCCTAGCGCTGGGCGAGAGCCCCGAGCATGCGTTCGAGAATGTCTCCGAGGAGCTCTCGCGAGGTGGCGTAGTTGAGGCGCACGTACCCATCGAAATGCTCGCCGAAGGAGCGCCCCTCGCTGAGGGCGACGCGAGCTTGCTCGAGGAAGAACTTCGCCGGATGAGGTCCGAGATCGAGGGCGCGCACGTCGAGCCAGGAGAGGTAGGTGGCTTCGGGCAGGTGGTGCACCACGCCCGGAAATTCGTGCGCAATGGTTTCGGCGACAAATCGGCGGTTGTCGTCGAGGGTGGCGACCACGGAATCGAGCCAGGGCTGACTGTGCTGCCAGGCCGCGATTGTAGCATCGAGGCCCAACAGGCCGACGCCG
>CAJXIC010000131.1 GCA_913054385.1 uncultured Pseudomonadota bacterium | reverse complement strand
CGCGGCGTCTTCGAGGCCCGCATCCCCCTCGAAGCCACCCGACAAAAGGACTTCCCTGCACTTCCCCCCGAGCGCGTACTCGAACTGCTGACGAGCGGCCGCAGCTACCTCAACGTCCACACCGACGTTTTTGGCAAAGGCGAGATTCGCGGCAACCTCGGCACCCCGGAGATCCGCTCACGCAAGAACGAAGCCGCCGAAGAAACGCACGTTTCGCCGCCCGATTAGTCTGCCTCTTCGGCGCGCTCCCGCGACTCGCCCGCGGCGTAGCCGTAGATGCCCTTTGCCATCAGGCAGCGTTCGGCGTCGCGCCGAAGCTGGTAGATGTCGGCGCGACGCGCCTGAAGATCGCGGTCCGCGGGGGCGGCGGTGCAGGCGTACTCGATCAGGTGACTGGCCAGCCGCAGGTCCCCCGCTTCCGCAAGTGCAGTCGCGCGTTTCCCGAGGGTCTTCGCCCCGCCAGCGAGCGTCGCCAGTTCTTCCGCCAGCGCAGCGTCGCGGGCCGGCTGCAGATGCGACGGATTGCCGTCGTACCAGCCACCGTAGAGCCGCCACACGTTGCGCACGACAAATTCGGGGTCGTCGTAGAGCGGCACGAGGTAGGGCTTCGCGAGGACCTCTTCCGGCACCTTCACTTCGTGGAGGATGTCGTTGAGTTTCGCGCCCGCGTTCATTCGCAGGAGCACCTCTGAAACGAGATTCTCGAGGGCGCTCGCCACTTCGTCGAGCACCCTCGCGATGCGCTCGCGCCCGGCGATCGGAAGACCGTGGGCCGGCAGAAAGAGTTCCGCGCCCATCTTGGCCATCTCGCGCAGTGCGGCCGCCCACTCGCCGGGGTAGCGCTGCACCTTCTGTGGGTTTCCGGCATTCGGAAAATTCCAGATGAAGAAGTCACCGGCGCAAATCGCCTTCTTGGAAGGGATCCAGGCCCAGCTGTGGTCATCGGTCTCACCCCGGGCGTGACGCAGTTCGAAGGCGAGCCCACCCACCTCGAGCTGCAATCGATCGCGGTATGCGGTGTCCACCGGCAGGGCATCCGGGGGAAGGAAGTGGCGACCGCCTCCAATCGCGTAGCCTCGTTTTTGAAAACCGCGGAACTGGCGGTCGTTGATCAGGAGGTTGAAGCCATTGGTGAGGTCGTAACGCTCGAAGCGGCGCGCCACGTTCTCGTGCCCGGCCACGCGCGGACGCGCGTCCCCACGCGCCTCGGCATCCGCCAGGAAGTGCCCGCTGCCCCCCACGTGGTCCACGTGACCATGGGTGTAGACGAGGGTATGGAACGGCTTTCCCGACCAACCACGGATCGCCTTCACCACGCGGTCGCCTCCCATGCCACCGCTGGCATCGAAGGCCAGGAGCCCCTCATCGGTTTCGAAGAGGATGCTGTGCGAGAAGGCTTCGACCACCGCAAGGCCATCCCCGAGTTCCGAAAGTTCGTGGGTGATTCGATTCGCGGGTTGGTCAAGAACCCCGGAATCGATGAAGCGGGTCGAGAGTTCGATCAAATCGGCCATGGTTTTTCCTCCGCGAAGGGCCCATAGCGAAGCGTACCCCTGCCGATGCGTCGAGCCTCCCCGGCGCCGCGCCGGGGGGCCCCGAAGCTGTGGTACAACTACCCGCGTCGCGGCGTCCCCCCCGGAAAGAGCGATGTCAGAGGATCAAAGCGAAGCGCAGGGCGCGTCCGACCGTTCGCCCACCCGCCGCGAACTCAGCGCACATTCCCGCCGGTGGTTCGCGCTGGCGCTCTTGCTCTTTGCGCTGGCCTCGCTGTACCAGTTCCGTGGGATCTTCGAGGCGGGGTTCGGGCGGGTCGTGCCCGTCGACTGGATCTTCGTGAACGAGAAGAGCCCGTGGCGGGATTCGACGCGAGCGGACCTGGTCTTCCATACCTTCACGGTCTCGCGCGCCGCGCGCGCCCTGCTCGAGCATCCACTCGACTTCTTCGATGCCCCCCAGTGCTTCCCCTTCGATCGCTCGGCCACTCTCGGGATTCCGATGGGCGCAATGGGTGTGCTGGCGACCCCCTTCGTACTCGCCCAGGAAAACCCGGTCTTCACCTACAACGCGGTGATCCTGGTGACGCTCTTTCTCGCCGGCCTCGCCCTATTCCTGCTGGTGCGAGAGTGGACCGGGTCGCCACCCGCGGCGATCGTCGTGGGGCTTCTGTATTGCATCCACCCGTTCCGCCTGCGTGAGATCAACTTCACTTCGCAGCTCGATGACATCTGGACGGTCTTCGCCCTCTTCTTCGCCACGCGCTGGCTGACTCGCGGTGGTTGGCGTTACGCGCTCGGGGTGGCGCTTGCCTTCTCGATGCAGGCCCTCGCGAGCGTCTACCCGCTGCTCGAGGCCACGGTGATGCTGCCACCGATCCTACTGTGGATGTTCTGGCGCTACGGCGTCCAGAAGATCAGCGCGGCGCAGGTCGCTTTCGTCGCCCTCGTGGCTGCGGGAGTTCTCGCCTGGTTCTACCTTCCCTACCTCGAATCCCGCGAGTTCGGCCTGCTCACCGGGCGCGCGGGCGAGCAACTCTTCGCCGGCCCGCTCCGGCAGATCCCGGGCGCCTACTACTTCGTCGGTTGGCCGGCGATCGGCCTCGCCGCTCTCGGTGCGATCCTCGGGAGCAGGGGACGGGCGGCGTCGCTTCCCGGCGACCCCCGCTTCGCCATCGCCGTTGGCATGTTGCTCGTGGCCTGGGTCGCCGCGGGCCCCGAAGCCGCCTACGACACCGGTCTCCCGATTCCCGACGCTTACGCGGCGCTCTCTGCGATCGTCCCGGGCCTCGGAAACATTCGCGGCATCGGGCGCTTGATCATCGGCGTCTATCTCGGCGCCCTCCTGCTCGGGGGCTTCGGCATTGCCGGCCTGCTCCGACTCCTGGGTGCGCGCTCCTCGCGCCTCTCCGCGATGGTCGCCGCTCTGTGCATCGCCCTCGCAGGCGTTGCCGCGCTGAAGCCCCAGTGGGTGGGGCTCCCGATCAAGATCGTCTGGCAGTCGCACCGGGTCGAAGCGGCAGCCGATGCCATCGCCTTCTTCGACGCGCTGGCCGAGCGCGAAAACGCGGGGCCGCTGCTCGAGCTTCCCTTCGATACCGGGCTTGCGGTCCTTTACAGGACCCCTCAACGAGTCCTTCTGAGCCACTTCCACGGCCGGCGCACGTCGGCCTGCGCCGGTTCATTCTACCCGGCGGATCGCACGCGCATCGGCGAACTCGCGCGCTCGCTCCCCGACCCGGAGGCGGTGGCGGAGTTGATGGGGATGGGCTTCACCACGGTCGTCCTGCACCACGGCCCCCACCCCCTCGCTGATCGGGATCGCATCCGCGCGAAATTCGCGCGCCAGCATTCCAGCGCCCGCTACCGCCTGCGACCCATCCTGCAGACGGATCGCCGCAGCGCCTGGGCCATCGAAGCGATGGACGAGAAGCCGCGCGGCTGACGACTAGAGAGCGCGCTGCGCGTCGCGGTCGAGGCGCCTCTTCAGCCAGAAAAATCCGACCGCCAGAAGCAGTGCACCGGCGAAGGTAAAGGCGACCGGCTGCAGGGCTGGAGGCCCGAGAGGGTTTTCGGTGTAGCCGGGAATCGAAATGCCGGCGGCGCCTGTCGCGAGAAACCAGCTCCAGCCGTTCCACAATGCGTGCAAGAGGATGCACAGCGGAAGCGAGCGCGTTCTCACGAAGAGCCATGCGAGGAGCAGCCCGACAAAGAAGGTCGGCACGGCCTGCCAGGGGTTCAGGTGCACCGCGGCAAAGAGCAGCGAAGAACCGAGGATCGCCTTTGACACCCCGTGGTTCGCGATCAGGCCGCGCAGGATCATCCCCCGAAATAGAAGCTCTTCGCCGACGGGAGCGACGACCAGCAGGACGACACCGGTCACCGGTCCCTCCCGAAGCAGGGACTGCAGGAACTCGGCGAGTTCACGGGGTACCGGCCACAGCCTCTGCACGGCATTGTCGAGATCCGAAAGCACGATCGACGCGCCGAGCACCAGCAGGAGAAGCGGAGCCAGCAGAGTCGGCGAAAAAAACTCGAAGCGAAACAGCGGAGTCACCAGCTCATCGCTCCGCCGCCAGCCGTATAACAGCACGAGAGCGACGGCCGTGGCGTTGATCGCCGCGATCCCGGCTGCCGAATCAGAAGGCGGCCCGGCGGCGCCAGCGACCGCATCCCAGCCGAGTGCCAGGGCGAACATCGCGAAGACGGTGGCGACGGTCAGGGCGAGGGCTTGCCAGGCGTTCGGAAAGTCGCGGCGCGTTCCCATCACGGGGCCGATTCTATACCCTGTGTCGCGGGCGGTTCCAGCCTGAGGGGAGCGGGAATGGCGGGCGGCGGCCCTCGAGGTCGATTCCTGATCGCCGGCACCGCGATTCTCTGGACGATCGCGATCCCGGCTTTCTACGCGAGCGCGAGCAGCACCGCGGATGCGCGGCATCTCGCCGGCCTCTGGACCGCCCGGGGCGGCATCGCGTTCTTTCTCGTCGTCTTCAGTGCACGTCCGCTGACGGAATTCTGGCCGGGGCATGCGACCCGCTGGCTGCGCCGCCACCGCCGCGA
The DNA here is from genome assembly GCA_913054385.1 of uncultured Pseudomonadota bacterium. Classification (GTDB taxonomy): domain Bacteria; phylum Myxococcota_A; class UBA9160; order UBA9160; family UBA4427; genus JAYGCV01. Next base: position 1,685 of record CAJXIC010000131.1, on the reverse strand, counting down.
TCTCGGGCTCTGCTTCGCACTCACGATGGCGGTCCACCTCGTCCTGGTGCTCGCGGTTCCGCTGATCTGGCCAGAGGGGAGCGCCGAAGCGCCGGATCGCGTCACGCTGGTCGGGGGCGGGTTCGCCTACGCGCTGATCGCCGCGATGGCGCTCACCTCCTTTGATCGCACGACCCGGGCCCTGGGGCCCCGGGCCTGGAACCGACTCCACCGTACCGGCGCCTGGACCGTCTGGCTCGTCTTCGTCCAGACGACTGCTGGGGGCCTGCCCGACCAACCGGGCGTCTCGATCCTCACGACGGGTCTGCTGCTGGGGGCGGCACTGCTCCGCCTCGCCTCGTTCCTACGCGCGCGACGAAGTCGCTAGGCTTCGACTCCCAGTAGGAGGACGGAACCATGCAGCGATCGAGCCTCGTCGGGGTGATCTTCTCGCTCGTGGCAATGCTGGCAACGGCGGTCCACGCCCAGGAAGGCGGCGGCTGCGTCTTTGACCGCACGCTCCATCCCGAGGGCTTTAGCGTCTGTCGCGGCGGCGAACTCCAGCGCTGCGAGGAGGGCAGCTGGGCCGACATCGGCCTCTGCGACGACGAATCGCCCGCTCCGCCGCCGCAAATCCGGGGCGGCGACGTGCCGAGCGGCGATGAACCTTCGCCCCAGGGCGAAGCGCGCTAAAACGAACGCCCGGCTAGGCGTCTTTCGCCAGCGCTTCTCGGATCGCGCCCACCAACGCCTCGGGCTTCTCCTTCGGCGCGAAGCGCTCGAGGACTTCCCCGTCGCGCCCCACCAGGAACTTCGTGAAGTTCCACTTCACGCTGCGACTCCCCAGGATCCCCGGTGCCGCTTCCTTCAGCAGCGCAAACAGGGGATGGGTCCCCGGCCCGTTCACCTCGATCTTTCGATGCATCGGAAAGCGAACGCCATACTCGAGGTCGCAGAACGCGCCGATGGCTTCTTCGTCTTCGGGCTCCTGTCCTGCGAACTGATTGCAGGGGAAGCCGAGAATCACCAAGCCCTCGCCTTCGAGGTCCTCGTGGAGGGTCTCGAGCCCCCGGTACTGGGGCGTCAACCCGCAGCGACTCGCGGTGTTCACCACCAGAAGCACCTTGCCGCGGTACTTCTCCAGTCGAACTCGCTCGCCATCAATCGCGTCGACTTCGATGTCAAAGAGCGCATCGCTCATTTTCGTCCCTCCTCGGTTTCCGGTTTCGCCGCCCAGAATACCGGAACCGAAGCAGGCGAGCCGGGCGACGTCAGCGCGCTCCCATCGAGTCGTCGCCTAAGAGCGTCTGCTAACCTGCTCTTCGCCGACTCGCTCGGTCGCGAGGAGATGCCCGGACATCCATGCTTCCCGCACGGTCTCTCGGCACGCTTCTCGTCGCCCTCTCCTTCGCCGGATGCGGCAGCCCCGAACTCGCCTCTCGGCAAGAGCGGATCGTGCTGGTGGTGATCGACACGCTGCGCGCGGACCACGTTTCCCCCCACGCACCCAGGCGTCGCACGCCCCACTTCGCGCGCCTCGCCGAAAAGGGCCAGGTCTTCGAACGCGCGTCGGGTTCCTACTACCAGACCACCATGTCGATGGCCTCGCTTTTTACCGGGCGCACGCCGAGCCTCGAAGGCACCTCGCGCACGGCACCCCTTGCTTGGACCGGGAAAAATTGGTGCGGCCTGCGGCGCTTTGCCCG
>CAJXIC010000130.1 GCA_913054385.1 uncultured Pseudomonadota bacterium | reverse complement strand
TGGGCAACATCGCCGTGTTGCAGGACCTGGTGGACGAAGGCTTCCTGCCGCTGGCCTATCGCTTCTTCCTGCTGCAAGCCCACTATCGCAAGCAACAGAATTTCAATGGCGATGCCATGGCGGCGGCGGATCGGGGCTACCGCCGCCTGCTCGCGCTGGCCGCCGGGTTGCGGGGAGCCGAAGGCACCTGCGATCAGGCGCGCATGGCGCCCTTTGCCGATCGCTTTGCGGCGGCACGCAGGGACGACCTGAACGCGCCGCAAGCCCTGGCGGTGGCGCTCGAGGTGGCGCGCAGCGGCGATCTTGAAGCGGCCGAGAAGCGTGATCTGCTGCTCGATTTCGATCGCTGGCTGGGCCTTGACCTGGTGGTGGCCGATCCGCCGGTGGCGGCGACCGAGAGCGATCCGGAGATCGATGCGCAGGTGGCGCGTCGAGAGCAGGCGCGCCGCGAGAAGGACTGGGCTGAAGCCGATCGGATCCGAGACGCGCTGGCCGCCCTTGGGATCGAAATCGTCGATACGCCGGATGGCGCCCGATGGCGGCGGCGTTGAGCGCGCGCTTCGAGCTGGTTTCAGATTTCAGTCCCGAGGGCGACCAACCCGCGGCGATCGCCGAGTTGATCGCCGGCCTGAAGCGCGGCACTTCGCACCAGACCCTGCTGGGCGTGACCGGCAGCGGCAAGACCTTCAGCCTGGCCTGCGTGGTCGAAGCGGTGAACCGTCCGACACTCGTGATGTCCCCGAACAAGACCCTGGCGGCGCAACTCTATGCCGAGTTTCGCGAACTCTTTCCGAAGAACGCCGTCGAGTATTTCGTCTCGTACTACGACTACTACCAGCCCGAGGCGTATCTCCCCTCGTCGGATACCTATATCGAGAAGGATTCCTCGGTCAACGACGAGATCGACAAGCTCCGGCATTCGGCCACGCGCTCCCTGCTCACGCGGCGGGACGTAATCGTCGTGGCGAGCGTTTCGTGCATCTACGGTCTTGGCGCTCCCGAGAACTACGGCTCGATGCAGGTCTATCTCGAGGTGGGGCAGTCGCTGGTGCGCGAGGACCTGCTGCGCAATCTCGTCGACATCCTCTACACGCGCAACGATCACGATTTCCACCGCGGTACCTTCCGGGTGCGCGGCGACGTCGTGGAAATTTTTCCGCAGTACGAAGCTGACCGTGCGATTCGCGTCGAGTTCTTCGGGGACGAGATCGAGGCGATCTCCGAGATCGACCCGCTTCGAGGGGTGGTGATTGCGCGTCCGCGCCGCGCGCTCATCTATCCGGCCAGTCACTACGTGGCGAGTCGCGAGCGCTTGCAGGGGGCGATGGCCGGGATCCGCGAAGAACTCAGCGGGCGCCTCACGCTGCTTCGCAAGGAAGGAAAGTTGCTCGAGGCCCAGCGCCTCGAATCGCGCACGCTCTACGATCTCGAAATGCTCGAGGAAATGGGGTTCTGCAACGGAGTCGAGAACTACTCGCGCTGGCTCGACGGCAGAAGCGCAGGGCAAAGACCCTACACCCTCTACGACTACCTGCCGGACGATGCCCTCGTGGTGATGGATGAGAGCCACGTAAGTGTTCCCCAGGTGGGGGCCATGTACCGCGGGGACCGCTCGCGCAAGGAGACCCTCGTCGATTTCGGCTTCCGGTTGCCATCGGCGCTCGACAACCGTCCGCTTCGCTTTGACGAATGGGAAGCGCGGGTGGGGCAGGTGATCTTCCTCTCGGCCACCCCCGCAGACTACGAACTCGAAAAATCCGGCGGCGTGGTCGTCGAACAGATCATCCGGCCCACGGGGCTGATGGATCCGGGTGTCGAGGTGCGGCCGGCGGCGGGGCAGGTGGACGACCTGCTCGGCGAGATTCGCAAGCGGGTGGCGCAGGAAGAGCGCGTGCTCGTGACCACCCTGACCAAGCGGATGGCCGAGGAGTTGACCGAGCACTACGCCGATCTGGGGATACGGATTCGCTACCTGCACAGCGACATCAAGACGCTCGAGCGCATCGAAATCATCCGGGAGCTGCGGGAGGGTGTCTTCGACGTCCTGGTCGGCATCAACCTGCTGCGCGAGGGCCTCGATATCCCCGAGGTCGCCCTGGTGGCGATCCTCGACGCCGACAAGGAGGGGTTCCTGCGCTCGACACGCTCCTTGATCCAGACGATCGGCCGGGCTGCGCGCAACGTGAATGGGCATGTGCTGCTGTATGCCGACCGCGAGACCAATGCGATCGTGACGACGCTGCGTGAAACCGATCGGCGCCGGGAGATCCAGGCGAAATACAACGAGGAGCACGGGATCACGCCGCGGACCATCCAGAAGCGCATCGCGACCCTGCAGGATTCGATCTGGGAGGCCGACTACAGCGCGCCGGCGGTGCCGGTGCCGAGGGGAGAGGCGATCGCGCCGGAGGAGATCCAGGCGGAAATCAAGGCCCTGCGCGGGCAGATGCGCTCGGCGGCCCAGGATCTCGACTTCGAGAAAGCCGCGGCGCTGCGCGACCGCATTCGTGAACTCGAACAGGAACAACTGCGGGTCGGGTAACCATGGCGGACTGGGAAAACGTCGAGTCCTTGCCGAAGACACCCGGCGTGTATCTCTTCAAGGGGGCGCGCGGTCGCGTGCTCTACGTCGGCAAGGCCCAGAATCTGCGTACGCGCGTGCGGCAGTACATCGCCGGGGGGGACGGGCGCCCTCGGATCCCCGCGCTGATGGCCCGTGTCGAGGACCTCGACGTGCTCGTGACCTCGACCGTGAAGGATGCTCTGCTGCTCGAGAACGAGCTGATCAAGCGGCACAAGCCGCCCTTCAACGTTCGCCTGCGGGACGACAAGCAATATCTCGGTCTGCGCATCGATCCCGGGGAGGAGTGGCCACGCGTCACCCCCGTGCGAAAGCGCGGGCGAGACCGCGCCTGGTACTTCGGTCCATACACTTCCAGCGGCGCGCTAAAGGAAGTGCTGTCGAACCTGCTGCGAATCTTCCCACTGCGCTCGTGTAGCGACGCGGTGTTTCGCGACTATCGACGGCGCGGCCGCCCGTGTATCGAATACGAAATGAAGCGCTGCGTGGCTCCGTGTGTCGGTCGGGCCGATCCAGCGCGTTACCGGGACCTCGTCGAGGGCACGAAACTGTTTCTGCGCGGCGATGTCGATCGCCTGGTCCACGACCTCGAGGCGCGCATGCGTTCTGCCTCGGAGCGCGAGGATTTCGAGGAAGCCGCGCGCTATCGGAATCGGATCGGGGCGGTGAGGGACACCGTCGAGCGCCAACAGATCGTCGGCGATTCGAAGACCGAGCGCGACATCTTTGCGCTGGCGCGGGAAGGCTTTGAAGTCGAGGTGCAGGTGCTGCACGTTCGCGAGGGGCGCGTCGTGGCTGCCGAGGGTTACGCGTTTTCCAAGGTGCAGATGGCGGACGGGGACGTGATGGGTTCGTTCCTCGGGCAGTATTACGCGGGGGGGGGCGGTCGGGAGATTCCCCGGGAGTTGCTGGTTTCCGAGGGCCCGGATGCGGCCGACGGTGTCGTGGTGGGCTTGTGCGAGCGGGCCGGGCGGAAGGTGACGCTCCGAAAGCCTTCCCGGGGCGCGCCGAAGCGCTTGGTGGAGTTGGCGGCCGCCAACGCGAAATTGGCCCTGGTGCGTCGCCTGTCTGAAAAGCACGGGGTCGAGACGGCACTCGAGGAGATTCGTGTGCGCTGTGGGCTGGCCCAGACGCCGCGACGGATCGAGTGCTACGACGTTTCGAATCTGCAGGGGACGCTCCCGGTGGCGAGCCGCGTCCGCTTCGAGGACGGTGTCCCGAAGCCCCAGGAGTATCGGCGTTACAAAATTCGCGAGGCGCAGGGCGGAGACGACTATGACTGCCTTCGCGAGGTGCTGAGGCGGCGCTTCGCCCGGGCCCTGGAGGAGCCGCTGCCGGACCTGCTGATGGTGGACGGGGGGCGCGGCCAGGTCGCGGTCGCCGAGGCGATGCGTGCGGAGTCCGGCACGGAAGTCGAAGTGCTCGGGATCGCCAAGGAGCGAGAGGACCGCGGTGGCGTGCCGCGGGTGCGCCGGGGCGGTGGTTTGAAGGCGGAACGGCTGTTCCGGCCTGGGCGCGCCAACCCGGTGTTGCTGCCGCCAAGTTCGCGCGGGCTGCTCCTGCTGCAACGGGTGCGAGACGAGTCGCATCGGTTCGCGATCCGCTACCAGCGCGACTTGCGTTCGAAGCAGGGGTTGGCCTCGATCCTCGAGGAGATCCCCGGGATCGGGCCCCAGAAGAGGAAGTCGCTGCTGCGCCATCTCGGTTCCCTGCGGGCGGTCCGCGCGGCGCCTCTCGAAAGTCTGGCTGCCGTGCCCGGCGTCTCGCAGCGAGACGCTCGCGCGATCCGCGGCTTTCTCGATGCACTCAGAGAGCCTGGGGGCAAACCGGCAGGGGGCGCAGCTGGATCGGACTGAAGGGAAACGCCCTCTACCCCGGAAAACTGGAGGGAATCTATTTTCCTAATTCTCTCGACTCGGTTCCGCGAAGGCAGTGGCGGAAGGTGCCGAGAAGATTTGCCATTTCGGGAAATTGGTTCGTAATTCCAATACTTTACGGGATCTCCCGCACGCCGACTCTGATTGGCACTGATCTTGCTGACTTAGGGGCCGAGCCTGGCCGGCGCCCCCCAGCTGAGACCGATGCAGATGCTGTTGTTGGAGGCCTGTGGATGTTGTGGCGCCAGTGGATGTGACCGGGGGGCGCTCGGCCCCTCGCGCCGGCAGGCTCCGCGGCCCCGCTGAACTCGGCCGCTGGTTTCTTGGTCGGGGCCTAAGCCCGCGACCTGGATGCCGCCGCGTTGTGTCGGCAGCTTGAGCGTCGAGGCGTTTCGGCGGCACTCGCGCAGCCGGTTTCCCGCCGCGTGGTCCTCGGGCTGGAGGCCGCCATGGGCTGCCGCGAGACGCTGAAGTGGCTCGCGGAAGCCGAGGGCGACACGTTGCACGAGCGCCCGTAGCCGCTGGCGTCCCCGCCGTCGTTGGTGCCGGCCCGCTGCCGCCGCCTGCTAGGCTCGCGTCCCCGGTCCCGGGGATCAAGCGTTGGGGCTCTCGCAGCTTCCGCTCCTGGCGGGCGCCCTGGCGTTCGGCATGCTGCTCGCGGATGGCGTCGCTCAACTCGGCGGGGACGTCCGTGCGCTGGGACTGGCGGTGCTGCAGAGCGCCATCGCGGCGGCGCTGATCGGTGCGGCCTCGCGCAAGGCGCGCCCGGCGGCAGCGCTCGGACTCGTGGCTGCGGCGGGCTTCCTGCTGCTGGCCGCGCCGCTTGGCAGCTTGCGCCTCGAGAGCCGCTTGGAGGGTGCCCACGCCGTGGTGGCGGGCCGGGTGTGTGACGCCAGCGAGCGTGGCCTCGCCCGCAGCCGCACGTTGTGCTCCGCGGTCTCGCTGGAGACGACGACTCGCACGTCCCTCTCGGTGCCTTCGAAAATACGGGTGACGGCCTATGTGGGCCGTCCCGACTACCCGTGGCTGGGGCAGCTTGCGCTGGGCGAGTCGGTTCGGCTGGCGTTGATCCTGCGTCCCCTTAGGAGCGCCTCGAATCCGGGAGCGAGGTCGTGGGACCGCGCGCTCGCCCGGCGAGGGGTTGGGGCCGAAGCGCGGCTGACATCCAGGCCGCTCGGGGTCCAGGTCGGGGGCGGGGAAAGCGCTTCGAACCTCGAGAAACTGCGGTCCCGAATCGCGGAGCGGCTGTCGGCGCGCGGAGCCGGGGGGGGGCCTCGTCGCCGCACTCGTGGTCGGATCGCGTCGCGATCTCGACGAGCGGACGACGGAAGCTTTTCGGGCGCTGGGCCTCTCCCACCTGCTGGCGATCTCCGGTCTGCACGTGGCCAGCGTCGCAGCGCTGGCCTACCTCGGTCTGGCGTTTCTCCTGCGCCGGGCACGGGGGATCGCTGCGCACACCGACACGCGCAAGGGGGCCGCTCTTGGGGCACTCGGTGCCGCGGGGCTCTACGCGCTGGTGGGTGGATGGGGGATTCCGCTGCAGCGGGCCGTGCTGCTGTTGGCCATCGTGCTCGTCATGGGACTGACGGGGCGCCGTCCCCGGGCCGGTGACGCGCTGTCGGCGGTGCTGATCGTGGTCCTGGCACTCGAACCGGCGGCACTCTTTGACCTCGGTGCCCAGCTGTCCTTCGCCGCGACCGCAGGCTTATGCTACGCCGGTGTGGGCGCCGGTCGGGAGCGCGCAATTGCAGGCGAGCGCGCAATTGCAGGCGAGCGCGCAATTGCAGGCGAGCGCGC
>CAJXIC010000129.1 GCA_913054385.1 uncultured Pseudomonadota bacterium | reverse complement strand
CGGGTCTCGATCCCCTCCTGTCGCATCGGAACGAGGAGGTACGAAATGCCCCGGTGCTTCGGCTCGGCATCGGGGTCGGTGCGACACAGAACGAAACACCAATCGGACCACTCCGCCCAGGAGGTCCAGACCTTCTGGCCTTCGATCACCCACTCGCCGTCTTCGAGGGTGGCGCGCGTCTGCACGTTGGCCAGATCCGAGCCCGCGTTCGGCTCCGAGTAGCCCTGGCACCAGATCTCTTCGCCGCGGACGATCCCCGGAAGGAAGCGCTGCTTCTGCTCCTCGTTCCCAAAGGCGATCAACGTCGGACCGAGCAGGCCCTCACCGATGTGCCCCAGGCGTCCCGGGCCCCCGGCGCGCGCGTACTCCTCGTGGAAGATCACCTGGCGCTCGAGCGAGAGCCCACGCCCTCCGTACTCGACCGGCCAGCCCACACAGGTCCAGCCGGCCTCGCCGAGGCGCTTCTCGAAGGCGCGGCGTTCGTCGAGCATCGAATGCTCGTCGCCGGGCCCACCGCGCCCGCGCACCTCGCGAAAATCGCCCGAGAACTCGCCCTCGAGCCAATCGACGATTTCGCGGCGAAAGCCCTCGTCCTCTTCGGAGAACCGCGTGTTCATGCAGAAGGGCCCCGTTGCATTCGATCCGGAGCGTATCGTAACGTCCCATTCGCTTCCATCGGGCAAAGGGAGACCTCGGCGTGGAGGAAACGATTCCGCGGCTGGTACAGGCCGCAGCGAAACGCTTCGGCGATGCGACGGCGATCGAAGATCTCGTCGACGGCGAGCCCCTGCGCATTTCGTTCACAGAACTCGAAGCGCTTTCGCTTCGCGCAGCGCGCGCCTTCATCGCGCGCGGCATCGCTCCGGGCGATCGCATCGCAATCTGGGCGCCGAACATCCACGAATGGGTCGTCGCCGCACTCGGCGCACAGTCGGCGGGCGCGGTCGTGGTCACCCTGAACACGCGGCTCAAGGGGGCCGAAGCCGGGTACATCCTGAAGAAGAGCGGTGCGCGACTCCTGTGCACCATGGGCGATTTTCTCGGGGTGGACTACTCGGCGCTGATCACGGGCGAGGACCTTCCGCAACTCGAGGGAACGCTGGTCTTGCGCGGCACCAGCGAAACGGGCGAGAGCTGGAAAGATTTCCTCGAGAGCGGCCGCGGCATCACCGAAGACGAAGCGCGCAAGCGGGCGGCACAGGTCGCAGCGAGCGATCTCTCCGACCTCCTCTTCACCTCGGGGACCACCGGCCAACCCAAGGGCGTGATGACCGCCCACGGCCAGAACCTCCGCGCCTTCGACGCCTGGACCGAGGTCGTGGGGCTCCGCGAAGGCGACCGCTACCTGATCGTGAACCCCTTCTTCCATTCCTTCGGCTACAAGGCCGGCTGGCTCTCGTGCCTGATTCGCGGCGCCACCGCCCTGCCCCAACTCGTCTTCGACGTTCCCGAAGTGCTCGCCCGCGTCGCCCGCGATCGCATCAGCGTACTGCCGGGCCCGCCGACGCTGTACCAGTCGATCCTCGCCCACCCCCAGCGCGGCGACCACGACCTCTCCTGCCTGCGGTTGGCGGTGACCGGCGCAGCCGCGATCCCCGTCGAACTGATCCACCGCATGCGCGACGAACTCGGCTTCGAGACAGTCATCACCGGATACGGACTCACCGAGAGCTGCGGTGTCGTCAGCATGTGTCGCTACGACGACGATCCGGAAACCATCGCCCGGACTTCGGGCCGCGCGATCCCCGACACCGAGGTCCGCTGCATCGACCAGGCCGGCCTCGAAGTCGCCCGGGGCGAAGCCGGCGAAGTCGTGGTGCGGGGCTACCACGTGATGCAGGGCTACTTCGACGATGCGCAGGAAACCGCCGCGGCCATCGACCCCGAAGGCTGGCTCCACACCGGCGACATCGCGGTGATGGACGAGCGCGGCTACCTGAAGATCACCGACCGCATCAAGGACATGTTCATCATGGGGGGCTTCAACTGCTACCCCGCCGAGATCGAGAACCAGCTGTTCGCAAGTGGCGACTTCGCCCAGGTTGCGGTGATCGGAATTCCCGACGAACGCATGGGCGAGGTGGGGATGGCCTTCGTAGTCATGGCCCCCGGGCGCGAACTCTCGAGCCAGCAAATCATCGACTGGTGCCGCGAGAACATGGCCAACTACAAGGTCCCGCGCCGCATCGAGATCGTCGACACCCTGCCGATGAACGCCTCGGGCAAGGTGCTCAAGTACGTTCTCCGCCAGCGCGCGCGCGAAGGACCGGCGGCGTGATCGACGCGACGTCTCTCTGGGGTCTCGTCCTCGGCCGCGCCGAGGCCACCCCGAACGCCCTCTGCGTCCTCGACGAAGCCGGCCGCGCACTCGACTTCAAGGGCTTTCGCAACAATGCCCTCGTCTGCGCCGCCGGCCTTGCGGACCGGGGCATCGGCCGCGGAACGCGCGTTTCCTGGCAGCTCCCCACCCGCATCGACTCGCTGGTTCTGTGCGCGGCCCTCTCGCGGCTCGGCGCCATCCAGAACCCGATCCTGCCGATCTACCGCGAAGCCGATGTCGGCTTCGTCACCCGGGAGCTTGGTTCCGAGTGGCTGATCGTTCCCGGTGTCCTGCGCGGTTTCGATCACGCCGCAATGGCCAAGGCGATCGCGCGTGAAACGCCGACCCTGCAGGTCCTCGACCTCTCCGCGGGGCTTCCAACGGGCGACGCCGATGCCCTCGCGCCGATGCTTGCCGAGGCCGACAAAGTCGAAGAGACCGACGACCCGCTGCGATGGGTGCTCTACAGCTCGGGCACCACCGCGGACCCGAAGGGCGCAAAGCACAGCGACGGAACCCTGCTCGCCGCCTCCGCGGGCTTTTGCGAACGCCTGCAACTCGCCTCCGACGACCGCATCGCCCTCGTCTTCCCGGTGACCCACATCGGCGGCATCCTGTGGCTGATCAATGGCCTTCGCGTGGGCTGCGCCCAGTTGGTCGTCGAACACTTCGACCCCGCGACGACGATCCCCTTCCTCGCCGAGAACGGAGTCACCCAGGCCACCGCCGGCACCGTCTTCCACCAAGCCTACCTAAGAGAACAACGAAGGCAGCCGGAAAAACCCCTCTTTCCCGAACTCCGCACGCTTCCCGGAGGCGGCGCCCCGAAGCCCCCCCCGCTGCATTTCGACATCCGGCGCGAAATGGGCGCCCCCATCGTCTCGGGCTACGGCCTCACCGAGTGCCCGGTCCTCACGCTCAATAGCCCCGACGACCCCGACGAGAAGCTCGCCCACACCGAAGGGCGCGCGAGCCCCGAGGGCGTCCTGATCCGCATCGTCGACGTCGACGAACGCCCGGTGGCGACCGGGGCAGAAGGCGAGATCCGCGTGCGCGCACCGCAACTCTGCCACGGCTACTGGAACGCCGAGCTCGATGCCGCCGCCTTCGACGCAGCCGGTTTCTTCCGAACCGGCGATCTCGGCTCCCTCGACACCGAAGGCTTCCTGCGCGTCACCGGACGCCTGAAGGACGTGATCATCCGCAAGGGCGAAAACATCAGCGCCCGCGAAGTCGAAGACGCCCTCTTCTCGCACCCGAAGGTCGCCGAGGTCGCTGTGGTGGGGCTCCCCGATGCGGAGCGCGGCGAACTCTGCTGCGCGGTGGTCGTCACCACAGCGGGGGGCGCTCCGCTCGGCTTCGAGGAGATGACGCGCTACCTCAGCGATGCCGGACTGATGCGTCAGAAGATCCCCGAACGACTCGAATTCGTCGATGCGCTGCCGCGCAATCCCACCGGAAAGGTGCTGAAGCAGGCATTGCGCGGGCGCTACTCCGGCTAGCACGCCCGGAGCCGAGCGCCTCAGGCCTCGATCCGCAGCCGCCCGGGGTCGCCTTCCTCGAATTCTCCAATGGAGGCAGCGACTGGCACGCCCGCCGCCTCGAGGGCCGCCACCAGGTTCGCCTCGTCTGCGGGATCGACCGCGAGCAGCAACCCGCCCGAGGTCTGGGCGTCCGCAAGAACCAGCCGCGTCGGCTCGTCCACGGCGGCATCGAACTCGCTGGTGTCGGCAACGTAGGCGAGGTTCTTCGCAGTGCCGCCGGGCACCACTCCCTGCCGAGCGAGGTCGTGCGTAAAGTCGAAGACCGGAACGCTTGCTGCGCCGATCCGGGCGCTGCAACCGGAGGCCGCCGCCAGGTGGTGCAGGTGCCCCAGCAGACCGAAGCCGGTGACGTCGGTGGCCGCCCGAACCCCAGACTGCATGGCGATCCGACCGGCCTCGCGGTTCAATTCCTTCATCGAGGCCACCACCCGCTCGGTGTCGGTCGCCGAAAGGCGGTCGGTCTTGATCGCCTGGGCGGCGATCCCGGTGCCCAGCGGCTTGGTCAGCACGAGACGGTCCCCCGGGCGTGCGCGATCCTGGGTCAGCGCGCGATCGGCATCGACACTGCCCACCACGCAGAGCCCGTACTTGAGTTCGGGGTCGATCACCGTGTGTCCGCCCACAATGGCGCAACCCGCTTCCGCCGCCTTGTCGCGCCCGCCCCGGAAAATGCGCCCGAGGACCTCCTTCGGAACCGGGTCGCCCGGAAACCCGCAGATCGCGAGCGCCACCTGGGGCACGCCCCCCATCGCGTAGACGTCCGAGAGCGCGTTGGCCACCGCGATGGCGCCAAAGTCTTCCGGGGAGTCGACGATCGGCGTGATGAAATCGACCGTGAAGACGAGACCCGGGCCGGATTCCGGACGCAAGAGAGCCGCATCCTCCATCGGCCCACCGGCACCGGGGACCCAGGGATGATCGAAGGGGGCAACCCCTTTCAGGACCTGAACCAGGTCCTCGGCGCCGAGCTTCCGAGCTCAGCCGCCGGCGGGAACGAGCTGGCTCAGGCGAACCTCGCTCATGGCGTCCTCCAAGGCGTCGGATGATTCGCGCGGGCCGACGCGGCCCCGCTCAGGACTCGCTCGCAGCCTTCGGGCTGGCGAGAATTCCGCGAAGCGCCATCTCGACCATCGGCACGACGATGTCGGGATGAATCCGCGCTCCAGTAAAATAAAGACGCACCGCGATCGGCCCCACGACCAGATCTCCGGCGAGCGCGATGTCGAGATCGGCGGCGACTTCCCCGCGCGCGACGGCCCTCTGGAAGGCTGCCCGCAACGGCTCACGCCTTCGCGAGAGCACCTGGTCGAAGACGTCGAGCTCGGAAGAGCTGGCGCGCTCTCCTGCGAGGCTCGGCAGCACGGTGGCCAGCGGCGTCGTGTTGAAGTTTTCGATGTAGCGGCCCAGCATCGTCTCGAGATCGCCCTGGAGACTGCCGGTGTCGACGTCTTCGAGCGCCGGAAGCTCGCCGAAGGCGTCCACCACCAGCAGCAGCTTCGAGGCCCAGCGTCGATAGATCGTCGCCTTACCGACACCGGCGCGGGCGGCCACGCTTTCGACGGTGAGCGCCGAAAAGCCGACCTCGGAGAGCAGCTCGAGAGTGGCATCGATAATCGCCCGGTGCGCTTCGCGGCTTCGCGGGCGCCCGGCGGTGGCCGCTGTCTCGGGGGGGGCACTCAAGCGAAGCTCATCTGAGGCCGAGCGGCGCGAAACCAGAGGGGGATGGCCTCTCGCCAGATGGAGGGCCCGCCACCCGTATCTCGCTCTCCCGCTGCATCACGTCCGCGCATCCCGGTTAGAATACGCGCAGCGCTCCTAGAGCGCCATTTTACGCTTGACGACGCGGGGGTCTCCCCCCGAGACTACCCCCCGCCGATCCATTGCCGCGCAGCGTGACTCGCGCTGCGCCCCTCGCCGGGAGAAAGAGCCGCCATGCTTCGACCCTTCACCAGTTTCCTCTCCATCCGAGGCCCTCGCTTCGCACTCGCTTTGGCCTCGCTCGCCTTCCTCGCGGGCTGCGCCGGGGGCCTTTTGCCGACACTCAAATCGAGCCAATACCTCGAAGCCGACCGCAACCTCGCGGGCGTCTGCGCGCAATGGGGTGGCCCCGGAATGCGGCTGCTCCCGATCGGCAGCCAACCCCTTTATCGCTGCCGGCATCCGTACACCATGCCGACAGTCGCAGCCCCCGCGCCGCCGCAGGTCGAGATCGCGGCGCTGCCGGGCGTCGACCCGCTGCTCTTCGCCTTCGACAGCGCAACCCTCACCTTTGAGGGCGAAGCCCGACTGCGCGGCGTCGCCGACGACTGGAAGACTCAGCCCGAAAGGAGCATCCAGATCGATGGCTTCACCGATTCGACGGGCCCGGAAGAATACAACCGCAGGCTCTCGGAACGGCGCGCTCGCGCGGTACGCGACTTTCTCGTCGGCATCG
>CAJXIC010000128.1 GCA_913054385.1 uncultured Pseudomonadota bacterium | reverse complement strand
CTACACTCTTTCCCTACACGACGCTCTTCCGATCTGTTTCGATCGCGGCCGACTTCTGGACGCTGCCGCCGGACCGCGCCCGCGAGCTCTTGCGTTCGGCCCCCTTCGCGATCCGCAGCGAGGAGCGCACCGCCCACGGCACCTCGGGCACCCGGGAAGTCGAACTCTGGTTTCCGGGCGAGCAGGTGACCCTGCGCGCGAAGTGGAAGGAGGTTCCCCCCGGCGGCGACGGGATCAACAACTCGCCGCGCAAGGAGATCGCGGCCGACGAGCTGCAGCGACTCGTCCTGCCCGAAAGCAATTACGTCGCTCCGCCCACGGTGCTGCGTTGCATCCCGCTGGACGAGGTGCCCGCTGCCATGCGGCCCGAGCGCCCCACGCTCGAGGGCACGTCCTGTGTGCTGGGAACGCTTTCGCTCTGGCTCGAGGAGGTCACGGTGCCCGAAAACCTCTGGTCCCCCGAGCGTTTCGCGAGAGACCCCGATTACGCGAACGCCATGGGCGATCTCAATTTTTTTACCTATCTGATTGATCACCGCGACGGGCGGGAGGGAAACATTCTGGTTTCGGAGCCGGGGAAACCCGAGCGGGCCTTCGCCATCGACAACGGCATCAGTTTCAACCCGTGGATCTGGAACTTCTTCGTGCCGAACTGGCACCACCTGCGCGTACCGGCGCTGCCCGAGGCGCACATCGCAAGGTTGCGTGGGCTTGCCGAGGAGCGCTTCGATGGCCTGGCGATCGTCGCAGAGATGCGTAGCGACGGCTCCGGGGTACTGCGCCCCAGGGCGGCCGGAAAAAATCTCGACCCGGAGGTGGGGGCTCGCCTTGCGCCCGGGGCGATCCAGTTGGGGCTGACGACGAGCGAGATCCGGAAGCTAAAGAAGCGCGTTCGCAAACTTCTCGAAGACGTCGATTCGGGGGAGGTGTTGACCTTCTCGGCCGAGGCCGGGACGCTGCCGGCCTTCAGCCCCCCGCCTTCTTCGAGACGCGGGCCCAGGTGTCGCGGAGCGTCACGCTGCGATTGAAGACGAGCCGCTCGGGCGTTGAGCGGGGGTCGAGGCAGAAGTAGCCCTGGCGTTCGAACTGGAAGGTCGCGCCGACTTCGGCCTCCGCCAGCGAGGGTTCGACCCGTGCGTCTGCCAGTCGCACCAGGGATTCGGGGTTCAGGTGTGAGCGGAAGTCGCCGTCATCCCCGCCGGCATCGGGATCCTCCACGGTAAAGAGCGTTTCGTAAAGCCTCACCTCGGCGAGCCGGGCGTGGGCCGCCGAGACCCAATGCAGGGTGGCTTTTACCTTGCGGCCGTCCGGAGCGTCGCCGCCGCGCGTGGCCGGATCGTAGCGGCAGCGCACCTCGACGATTTCGTCGCCGTCCTTCACGACCCCGGTGCAGGTGACGAAGTAGGCGTAGCGCAGGCGAACCTCGCGTCCGGGCGCCAGGCGGAAGAACTTCTTCGGCGGATCTTCCATGAAGTCGGCGCGCTCGATGAAGAGTTCGCGCGAGAAGGGCACCCGACGGGTGCCGAGTTCTGGACGGTTGGGATGGTTGGCGCACTCGAGTTCGTCGACTTCGCCCTCGGGGAGGTTTTCGATCACGAGCTTCAGCGGATCCAGGACTCCCATGACGCGCGGGGCGTGTTCGTTGAGTTCCTCTCGAATCGCGTGTTCGAGCACGCCGAGTTCGACGGTGCGCGAGCGGCCGCCTTCCCCTGGTGTCATGCCAATTTCCTGGCAGAAATTGCGAATCGCTGCCGGCGGCACTCCGCGGCGTCGCAATCCGGCGAGGGTCGGCATGCGGGGGTCGTCCCAGCCGTCGACCGAGCCGTCTTCGACGAGTTGTTTCAGCCGCCGCTTCGAGAGCAGCGTGTAGCTGAGGTTTACCCGTGCGAACTCGATCTGCCGCGGTTTCGAGGGAACCTTCACGTGCTCGATCATCCAGTTGTAGAGAGGCCGCCGTTCGTAGAATTCGCCGGAACAGAGCGAATGCGTGACGCCCTCGAGGGCATCGGAGAGGGAGTGGGCGAAGTCGTAGAGCGGGTAGAGGCACCACTCCTTCTGGGTGCGGTGGTGCGGTGTCTCGCGCTGGATGCGGTAGAGCACGGGGTCGCGCAGCGTGAGGTTGGGCGAGGCCATGTCGATCTTCGCGCGCAGTACGCGCGACCCGCTCTCGAACTCGCCGGCCCGCATGCGCTGGAAGAGGTCTCGGCTCTCGATGGGGCTGCGCCCGCGTGAAGGACTTTCCACGCCGGGCTCGGTGAGGTTGCCCCGCCTTTCGGCGATCTGCTCGGAGTCGAGATCGCAGACAAAGGCGTGCCCGCCCTCGATGAGTTGCAGGGCAAACCCGTAGAGCGCCTCGAAGTAATCTGAGGTGAAATGCAGGTGGTCGCCCCAGTCGAAGCCCAGCCAGCGGATGTCCTGCTGGATGCCTTCGACGAACGCGGCCTCCTCGGTGACCGGGTTGGTGTCGTCGAAGCGCAGGTGGCAGACGGCGCCCGGGTTCTCCGCGGCGATGCCGAAATTGAGGCAGATCGGCGTAGCGTGCCCGATGTGGAGCTGTCCGCTCGGTTCCGGCGGGAACCGCGTAACGATCCGGTCGTGCCGACCGCTCGAGAGGTCGTCCGCGATGATCCCGCGGATGAAATTCTTTCCGCCGGTCTCGCTGGCGTCGGACACGAGTTCCCTTCGGGTTTCGGGGCGGGCCCGTTCGCTTGCTCGGAGCGGCGACTCGCGGTGGGACGGCGATCAGCAGGCCCCGATGCGGACCGCGTGCTCGCCACGCTGGGGGCGCAAGGCTAGCATCCGCCGCCGCGGCTGGTCGCGGCTGGGGGAGTCCGAATGTCCGAAGCCACGGTGCTCAAAAGCCGCGTGGGGTTCGTCCTCACCCTCACGCTGAACCGCCCAGCGCAAATGAACGCCTTCAATCGCGAGCAGTGGTGCGCCTTGCGCGATGCCCTGGCTGCAGCCCGGGAAGACCCGGAGATTCGCTGCGTGGTGGTGACCGGGACGGGGGACGCCTTTACCGCGGGGCAGGATCTCGGCGAAATGGCGACACCGCCGCCGGTAGACGGCGAGCATGCCGGCGTCCCGTTCAGCAGCTTCATGGACGAGTTGATCCGCTTCGACAAGCCGCTTTTCGCCGCGGTGAACGGTGTGGGGGTGGGGATCGGTCTTACCCTGCTGCTCCACTGCGATTTCGTGATGATCGCGAACAGCGCCCGCCTGCGGGCACCCTTCGTTCGTCTCGGCGTGGTCCCGGAGGCGGCCAGCAGCTACCTGCTCGAGGCCGTCGTGGGGATTCGAAATGCGGCAGAGATCCTGTTCACGGCGGGCTGGGTCAGCGGCGCCCGTGCGGTCGAAATCGGGTTGGCGAACAGCCTCCACCCGGTCGAAGAAGTGCTGGCGGCGGCCGAGGAGAAGGCCCGCGAAGTCGCGCGTCACGGGCCCGCTTCGCTACGTCACACCAAGCGCCTGCTGCTGGCGACCCGGGCCGAGGCCGTGGCGGCGGCGCGGGCGCGCGAGGACGAGGCCTTCGTCGTCCGCACGGGTTCGCCCGAGAACCTCGAGGCGATCCGCGCCTTCTTCGAGAAGCGCGAGCCCGACTTCGAGGGCCTGTCGCAGGATTGAGGGAGCCTTTCGTTTCGCCAGAGGAGGGTGCCGTGATCGCGGGCGTGTGCGCCGGGCGGCATCGGCGGCCGCGAGGGGCCTCTGCTACCCATCGAGACGACGCTGGCTCTGCGCCGAGGCGTGCAGAAGAGAGGATGCCTAAGAATGGCGGACCTGCTCGGGTACGAGGGAAAGACGGTGGTACTCGTAGGAGCGGCCACCGGGATGGGCGATGCCGCGACGAAGCAACTCGTCGAACTCGGCGCCGAAGTCTACGCCCTCGACATCGCTCCGATCGAGGCACCGGTGAAGCAGGGGATCGAGGTCGACCTGCGCGACCGGGGCTCGATCGACGCGGCGCTTGCAAAGCTTCCCGAGCACGTCGATTCGCTGTTTCACTGCGCGGGGTTGCCGGGGGCGCCGTTCAGCAACCTCGACACCATGCTCGTCAACTTCGTGGGGCAACGGCACTTCACCGAATCGCTCCTGCCGCGGATCCCGAACGGGGGCGCGATCGCGATCATCACCTCAGTGGCTGGGATCGGCTGGTCGAAGAATCGCGAGTCCGTCGATGCGCTGGTCGCTACCCAGGATTTCGAGGGGGGCCAGGCCTGGTGCGAGGCGAACCCCGACGCGGCGAACGGTTATCTCTTCTCGAAGCAGTGCATCATCGCCTACACGAAGCGGAAGTCGGCAGACCTGGTGGCGCGCGAGATCCGCATCAATTGTCTTTCCCCGGCACCCACCGATACGCCGATGCTCTCCAGCTTCCACGACCAGGTGAGCCGGGAGTTCATCGAGGAACACTTCCTCTCACCCTTGGGGCGCAACGCAACGCCGGAGGAGATGGGCGACCCGCTGATCTTCCTCAACAGCACGGCGGCGCGCTTCATCAGCGGCCAGAATCTGATCGTAGATTTCGGCTATGTGGCAGCGACCGAAATGGGTCTGCGCCCGGCGCTGCTCTAGTCGGTCGGCGCGGCGGAGGGATGCATGGGTGATCTGAAGCTGGGGTTGCAACTGGGGTACTGGGGTGCGCAGCCGCATCCAGACCTGATTCCCGTGGCGCAGGAAGCCGAGAAGCTCGGCTTCGATTCGATCTTCACCGCCGAGGCTTGGGGCTCCGACGCCTTCACGCCGCTGGCGTGGATCGGGGCGCACACCTCGAAGATCAAGCTCGGTACTTCGGTGGTGCAGCTCTCCGCGCGCACGCCCACCGCCACCGCGATGGCCACGCTGACCCTCGATCATCTGAGCGGAGGGCGCGTAATCCTGGGGCTCGGAGTGTCGGGTCCCCAGGTGGTGGAGGGCTGGTACGGACAACCCTTCGCGAAGCCGCTGTCGCGTACGCGCGAGTACATCGGGATCATTCGACAGGTGCTCGAACGAGGCGGGCCGGTGGCCAGCCCGGGGCCCCACTACCCGCTTCCCTACCGCGGCGAGGGCTCCTGGGGGCTGGGCAAGCCGCTGCGCTCGATTACGCATCCGCTGCGCGCGGACGTGCCGATCTTCATGGGGGCCGAGGGACCGAAGAACGTGGCGCTGGCGGCGGAGATCGCCGACGGCTGGCTGCCGCTGTACTACTCGCCCTACCGGCAGGAGGTCTACGCCGACCAGTTGGCGAAGGCGAAGCCCGGCTTCGAGATCTCGCAGGTCGTGGTGCTGAACATCCACGACGACGTCGAAGAGGCGCTGATGCCGGTGAAGGCCTCGCTGGGATTCTACGTCGGCGGCATGGGTGCAAAGAAGCGGAACTTCCACATGGAATTGATGGCGCGCATGGGTTTCGAGGCCGAGGCGCAGAAGATCCAGGAGCTCTTCTTCGAGGGAAAGCGCGCCGAAGCGGTGGCGATGGTGCCGAGCGAGTTCGCGGACGAGATTTCGCTAGTGGGGCCGATCGACCGCGTGCGCGACCGCCTGCAGGCGTGGCGCGACACTCCGGTGACGACCCTGCTGCTGGGCACCCGCGATTTCGCGACGATGCGAACCGCGGCAGAACTCGTACTGTAGTTCCGTCCCAGACTGTAGATCCGTCCCAGAGCTGGGACGCAGAGAGGAGATCGATGAGCGAGTACCTGGGGGACCGGCGCAAAGCGCTGGAAGAGAGTTTCTTCGCGAAGCAGGAGCAAAAGCTGCTGGACGAGATTCGCCAGCAGCGCGACCAGGAGGCCGGCATTCAGGCGCTGGCGGGGGCGTGCGGGATAGACGACGCGTCGGTGGTCGAGGCCCTGATCGGGGCGGGGATCGAGCCCGAGACACTGCCCGCGCTCACCTTGATCCCTTTGGTGATGGTGGCCTGGGCCGACGGCAAGGTGCAGGACGAGGAACGCACGGCGATTCTCGAGTCCGCCGCAAGCCACGGCGTGCGCGCCGGGCAGCCTCCGGCCGTCCTGCTCGAATCGTGGCTGGCCGTGCGCCCACCGGACAGCCTTTTTGATGCCTGGCTCGGCTACGCCGAGGGGCTTCGCGATCAACTCGGAGAGACCGAGCGCCAGGCGGTAAAGCGCGATCTCGTGGGCCGAGCGCGCGCGGTGGCCGCAGCAGCCGGTGGAATTCTGGGCATCGGCCCCAAGACCTCGGGTGCCGAGAAGGCCGTGCTCGAGAAGATCGAGGCGGCGCTCTAAGGTCGCGGAGGCTCCGGGTGGCACGCAGCGCACTGCGATGGCTCGTCGCGATCGCCCTGGTCGGGGCGGCGAGC
>CAJXIC010000127.1 GCA_913054385.1 uncultured Pseudomonadota bacterium | reverse complement strand
GCCGCCCTCACTCTCACCCAGCAGGCTCCGCTCTCGGGAGCGGTGATCGTCACGACGTCGAACGACCTCTCGCTGGTGGATGCTCGCAAGGGCCTTGCGATGTTCCATAAGGTGAAGGTCCCCGTGCTCGGTGTCCTCGAGAACATGTCCTACTTCACGCCGCCGGATCTCCCGGACCGTCGGTATTACCTCTTTGGCGAGGGCGGGGGACGTCGCATCGCCGAAGAGCTCGAGGTTCCGTTCCTCGGCGAAGTCCCGATCGACACCCGCATCGTCGAGGGGGGCGATCGAGGCGAGCCGATCCTCATGATCGATGCCGACTGCGAAGCCTCGCGTGTGTTCCGCGAGCTCGGCGGGCGCGTCGCACGCGAACTGTCGATCCAGGCCGCGAACAACCCGCCGCTGGCCGATGGCAACATCGAATGGGTCTCGAGCTAGCGCCCTTTCGCGAGACTAATTGGCGAGCTTTCCGTTCAGCAGGTCACTGAAAAGCGGGGGCGCAGGCCCCACCGGGCCGCGTATGCGCGCGCGCTGGTACTGCTCGTAGGTAATGTGGCCGAGCTGCAGCCCCTCCCAAGGCTCGAAAAAGGCATCGGGGATCGGCAGATCCACCAGCCAGTTGACGTACGCCAGCTGTCCGGTGTTGCCCGTCTTGCGGTCAAACTTCTCGACGCGAATAGGGACCCGGGGCTCGTTGGCCAACACCCAGACCGTGATCTGGCCCTCGTCGTCGGTGGCACGCCATACTTCGGTCATTGCGCCCCCCACGGCTTGCATCCGGACCTTCTCGCCGCCACTGGAAACCAGATGCTCGAATTCGGAGGCAAAAGGCCGTCTGCGAATGGCATCCTCGGCGATCGCCTTCGGGCTGCGATCGATCGATAGCCCCACCTGGTTGAGTCCGTCGATTGTCGTGTAGGTGGTTGCATTGACGAGGGTGATGACGGGGACCCCGTTG
This sequence comes from uncultured Pseudomonadota bacterium, assembly GCA_913054385.1. Taxonomy (GTDB): domain Bacteria; phylum Myxococcota_A; class UBA9160; order UBA9160; family UBA4427; genus JAYGCV01. Next base: position 5,380 of record CAJXIC010000127.1, on the reverse strand, counting down.
ATCACGGTCACCGAACGAAAGAGATCTTCCTTCGACCAGTAGTGCGTGACGGTCATGAGCCCCGTTGCCTGGATCACCGACATCGCGTACCACGTTCCCAGGGGCTTCGGCTCTGCCTGGGCCGTGAACGCCAGCAGCCAGACTCCGCAGACGACGGCCCCTGGCCTTAGGAGTCGGCGCGCGCGGCGCATCACTGCAAAAGCGACTTGTTTCGGCACCCGGCGAGTTTCGCAAACTTCGAGGCGGGCGTCGCTTCGGCGTAGAGCGGGCCGAGTGCCGCCACCGGGCTCCCATCGATCCACGGGGGGATCGACGCGCCAAAGAGCGACAAGAGCGTCGGCGCCACGTCGATGGCGCGAACCTCGGGGACCCGCACGCCGCGAGGAACCCCTGCCCCTACGACGACGAAGATCGCCGCCATGTCGGGCCCCGTGGGCGGGTAGCCGTGATATCCCGCGAGCGAGAGCCGGCGGTAGACGATGGCGGCGTCTCCCGGGGCCGTCACGACGAGGTCGCCAAAACGCGGGTGCGACACCGGAAGCGAGGCGGGCGCCGCCTCCCGGAAATAGGCCTCGAGTCCGGTCTCCCGGAGTACAGACAGAGCGCGCGGGCCGGTCGCGGGATCGTCGAGATAGACGCTGGCGAACCCTCCGATCCCGAGGACCGAAGCCTTGATCCCCGCTTTGCGGAGGGCCGCACCCGCATCGATCCGGCGCTCGGGCGCTGCCATGCCGTGATCCGAGACCACGACGAGCAGCGTCGAATCGGCAAGACCTCGCTCGACAAGGCCCTGCCACAGCCTTTGAAGCGCACGGTCCTGGGCCCGCAAGTCGCGTGCACCGCGCTTGCTTCCCGGCCCCTCGACGTGACCGGCGTGGTCCGCACCGTGAAACCAGGTCGTGATCAACTGCGGCCTGCGACAGGGATCGTCGAGATCGAGCCACTCGAGAATCCGATCGACCTTCGCCTTCGCGCGAATCTTCGAATCGAAGGGCTCCCAGTGGACCGGTGCGCCGCCCGAAGGCCATCGCCCCTCGGACCCCACCCAGTGATACGACGCACTGGGCACCCCTTGCCGCGCCAGCAGCGACCAGATCGGCTCCACCTCGATCCAGCTGGGGATGTCGCGCTTTCGAAAGCGCCCGCGCGACGGGTCGATGAAGCTGTTGTTCACGATGCCGTGGCGCTCGGGCGCAACGCCCGTCACCAGCGAAACATGGTTCGGGAAGGTGTTGGTCGGCACAACCGGGATGAGCTTCTCGGCTCGCAAACCCCGGTGACTTTCCGCTTCGAGCCACGGCATGGTTTCCGGAGAGAAATCGACCGGGCGCGTCCCGTCGAGCGAAACCAGGATCACGGTCCGCAGCCGATCCCGGGAGGGAGCCTGCTCGTTTTCGGCGCGAGAGACCATCGGCGCGAACCCGACGTTCGCAGCCATCGCCGCCAGCACCAGGAACCCACCGGCCCCCCCCGCTCTTCGCCATCGTGTCCTGGTCGGGATGCGCGTCACGGGTGCGGATCTTACCATCGGCACCCATGCAGACAGCACTCACGATTGCGGGCTCAGACCCCACGGGCGGAGCCGGGCTCCAGGCGGACCTGCAGGTTTTTCGCCGGTTCGAAATCCACGGCTGTGGCGTCGTCACGGCGCTCACGGTCCAGGATACGAGCGGGGTGCGTCAGGTTCTGCCGGTCTTCCCCTCGGTGGTCCTCGACCAGCTCCGCGTTCTCCTTGCAGACCTGCCGCCCAGCGCCGTAAAGATCGGCATGCTGGCTTCGGACGACGTGCTGCGGAATGTCGTCCTCGGCCTCGCCACCCTGCCGGAGACCACGCCCCTTGTCATCGACCCCGTGCTGCGAGCTTCCGACGGGTCCTTCCTCCTCGAAAAACGCGCCTGGTCGGGACTCTGCGAGTTCCTCTCCCGGGCGAGCCTGGTCACCCCCAATCTCGAAGAAGCCGCGGAGCTGACGGGAACCGACGTCTCGAGCGAGGCGGGCTGTGAAGCCGCCGCCCGCGTTTTCATTACCGAGATGGGAGCCGGCGCAGCACTGCTCACCGGCGGCCACCGCGACGGCGCTCCCGACGACCTGCTTGCGATCCGCGGCGACAACGGCCCTTTGTTTCGTTGGCTGCGCGCCGATCGCATCGAATCGGCTCCCGCCCACGGAACGGGATGCGCTCTTTCTGCTGCGATCACCGCGGCACTCGCTGCGGGGCGATCGCTCGAGGAAGCCACGCTAGAGGCCCAGGCCTTCGTGCAATCCGCACTGCGGCGGGCCCAACCGCTGGGAGGCGGCGCCCGCCTCCTCGACTTCTCATGACGCGGACATCGGGCTCTTTTTCTCTCTCGACCCGGGCCCCCGCGACACCGACGCTGATCGGCCTCCAACTCGCCGTCTTTGTCGGCATCGCGTCCGAGGCCCCCGGTCCCGATGGCGCGGCCACCATCGAACGCCTGGTGGCGTGGGGGGCCAACTTCGGCCCCCTCACCCTCTCTGGAGAATGGTGGCGGCTCCTCAGCTGCGCCTTCGTCCACGAATCCTTCCCGCACATCGCCTCGAACCTCGTCGGGCTGTGGATCGCCGGCAGCCTGCTCGAGCGCCGCGTGGGAACCCCCCACTTTCTGACCATCTACCTCTGCAGCGCGCTCTTCGGAAGCCTCGCCAGCCTGGCCGCGCACCCGGACATGGTCGGACAGGGGTCTTCGGCGGCGGTCCTCGGAATTTTCGGGGCGTTGTTGGCACTCTCGATTCGCCCGCGCACACCCGCAAAGGCAGATCGGTCGACTGCGATTCTCTCAGGCCTGGTGATCGCCTCGACACTCCTGTTTAGCGCCTTTGACGCCTCCGCCGATCAGGCGGGACACGGGGGTGGTCTCCTCACCGGATTCGCCTTTGGTCTCGCCCTTCGCGAGGGCGTCACCCCCGAAACACGATCGCGCCGCGATTGGAGGATTCTCGGCCTTGCGTGCGCCAGCGTGGTTCTACTCTTCGCGGTGACCTCCGCTCTGCCTCGCCAAATCCTCGTGGTCGACAGCGAGATCCGCCGCTTCGAGGGCACCACGCAGTTCCTGATCCATCGTTTCGACGCCGCGCGCACCGAAAACGACGGCGACGGGCTTCCGGTCGAGACCTTCCGCCGCCTGCTCGAGGAGGAAATCCTGCCGGAGGCCCGTGCTGCGCGCGCACGCCTCGAGAGCCTCGGGGACGTGGACGGTGCCTACGGGCGCCACATCGACGCGGTTCGCAACGATGCCCTCGAGCGTGAAGGCTTCTGGGAATCGCTTCGTGTCGAGTTCGAAGAACTCGAAGAACTTCTCGCCCGAATCGGAGAACTCGAGGATTCGATCAACCGCGAGATCGGATCGATCCATGCAAGCCTGGAGGCGGGAACGCTCACCCCCGACGACGCCTTCGTGCTCGTCTTCGACCAGGCCGTGGACCCCTGGACGCCTCTTCTGCGGTCTTCAGCCGACGAGGAAGCCTTCCGCCCCGCGATATCCGATCGGCTTCGGGCGCTGCGCAATTACTCGGAAATGCGCCGCGACGCCTGGGCGCTCTATGCAGAGAGCCTGCGCGATGCCGACCCCGAACTGGCACGCCAAGCCAATGAAGCGCACCAGTCCACGTCCGACTGGTATCGCTCCTGGACCGACAACCCCTCTCAGTAGACGAAGCAGTCCTCGCCGATTGCCTGCATGCCGAGTCGCTCGGCAAAAAGTCGCGCCCTTCGATCCGGCCAGGGAAGGCTCGCAAAAACGCGCTCCCCGCGATCTTCTGCGGCTCGCGAAGCCCGGGCAAAGAGGGTCGTTCCGAGACCGCGACCGCGATGGCTTTCCCGGGTCTCGACTCGCAACTCGACCGCACTCCCCAAAGAGCCGCGCAGGGCAAAGACCCGTGCCACTTCGACGCCGTCGATGCGCGCGATCCAGAGTGAACGCCCCGGCACGAAGGGACCGCCGTCCCCGTCCCTGCCTTCTCCCCGCGCGTTCTCCACCGCGGACACCGGAACGATCTCTGCCCCGATGTCTCGCGGCGTGGGCCCCGGCGAATCGAGCTGGAAGAGCAGCGCACGGCGAGCCCCTGGTCCCCGCGAGTCCCCTTCGAGAATGCGTGCCATGGCGTGCAGGCGTTCGGGCGGCGCTGGAATCGAATCCGGGAAACCCGCCGACGCCGAAAACGCGTCTTCGAGGGCCGCCAGGCGCGAGAGTCGCTGGACCGCTTCGCGGTCGAGTGTCTCCGCGAATCGCCAGAGCGTCGTCGCCAGGCTTCGACCGAAGTAGAAGCGCGGCACCACGGCGCGGCCGGCGCGAAGTCGACCGCTCGCTGTGACGGGGAAGCGCAGGTCGACACTCTCGCGAAAACACCCGCCGATCCGAGCCGCCTCGGGAAGCGGCGGCGTTTGCGCGCTGGCACGATGCTCCGGTCCGCTCATTCGGCCTTTGTGTCAAGGGCCTCTTCGAGACGCCCCCAGAGGTTGTCAAAGGATCCGTTGCTCATCACCAACACCACGTCTCCGGGCTCCGCGACCGCAACGATCTCGGCCACCATCGAATCGACGTCATCGTGAGCCGAAGCCCGGGTGCCGCGTGTCTCGAGATCGGCAACCAGTAAATCGGAGGAGAAGAACTCGGTCACCTCACCCGTGGCGCTATACAGGTCGCCCGGGGCAACGCGCCGGACGATTACGCGATCCGCGGCCGCAAGCGATACGGCGTAAGCCTGCTGGAAAATTCGGCGGCGACTCGTATTGGTGCGCGGCTCGAAGACCGCCAGGATGCGTTCGCCGGGAAAGCGATCGCGCATCGAGGCGAGGCTTCCGGCGACGGCGGTCGGGTGGTGCGCAAAATCGTCGAAGACACGGAGTCCTCTCGATTCAAAGCGAAGCTCCTGGCGGCGCTTCACCCCGGCAAAGCCCGCAAGAGCGTGCGCACCTTCCCGAAGCGGCACTCCCAGACCGCTCGTGGCAGCCAACGCAGCCAATGCGTTCGCGACGTTGAAGGCACCGAAGAGAGGCAGCGAGACCTCGGCCCGCTCGCCGGGCGCACGCACCTCGAAGCGGGTCGCCTGGGAGCCCGGGCGGATCGAGCCCGCGACCCAGTCGGCCTCGGCGCCACCCTCGAGTGCGTAGGTCACCACGCGGCAACCTGCTTCCGAAACCACCCGGCGGACTTCGGGATCGTCCGTATTCGCAACCAGCAGCGCGTCCGGCGAAAGGCCGGCAACCAGCGAAACGAACGCCTCGCGGACGTGATCGAGATCGCGATAGATGTCCGCATGGTCGAACTCAATCGAGGTCAGCACCAGCGTGTCGGGGTGGTAGTGGAGGAACTTCGGCGTTTTATCAAAGAAGGCGGTGTCGTATTCGTCGCCCTCCACC
>CAJXIC010000126.1 GCA_913054385.1 uncultured Pseudomonadota bacterium | reverse complement strand
CTCGTGCTGACCCGCAATCCGATGGCGATCTGGTGTTCCTACGTCGAATCGTTCTTCGACGGCGACTTCGAGTCCGCTCACCGCCACAACCCGCTCCTCGAGCGTTACGTCCCCGCGATCGCCCGCTTCTTGCGCGATGCCAACGTGCCCAAGCACGCCATTCGCTACGAAGACCTCGTCCGCGACCCCGAAACGCTGGTGCCGGCGCTCTGCAAGTGGGCGGGGCTGACCTTCACCCCAGCCATGATCGACTACGGGTCCGCCGGCGAGGTCGCCACCGGACGTGGCCTCGGAGACCCCGTCACCGTGGCCCGCGAATCCCGACCCACCACCGCGTCCCTTTCACGCTGGGCAAAAGATCTGGCCGGACGCCCGGAGGCCGTGGCCCAGTGCACACGCATCCTGGCGAGCCTCGACGATGCCGACCTCGAGACCTGGGGTTATTCGCGCGCCGCGATGCAAACCGAACTCGACGCCGTTGCGGGCGCCCGGGGCCGCTCGCGACGCCGCCCGCTCAGTCGGCACAGCCTCGAGCGCAAGTTGCTCGTCGGGCTGCGCCGAAACATCCAGAAGAATGCCTTCGGTCGGCTGATCCGGCGCATTCGCAGCGCCTGCGACGTCCTGCTCCGCTGATTTGGCGACGGTCCCTGCCAACGGCTATCTTTAAAGGATGGACGAAACACGGCACGAGGCTCTCGAACCCGTCGACAGCGCAGCCTACGAGGCTCCGCGCTTCGCGGTGCTCTCGCTCGACTGCGAGATCTCGGCCTACGCCCCGGACGAAGGCGGCGACCTACCGCTCTTCTAGCCGCTGTCCTCGCTCGCGTCATCGAGACCGGGATAGCGAATGGCAAGGACGCTGTACGTCGTCTTTCCGCGCGGGCGGTCTACCGGCACCACGTCCCCCGGAACGCGACCGAGCAACGCCCGTCCCACCGGCGAATCGATGCTCAGCCAACCCTTCTCCGCGTCGAATTCGTCGGGCCCAACCACCCGGTAGCGCACGACCCTCCCGTCTTCGTCTTCGAGTTCGACTTCTGCCCCGAAGTAGACCTTCCCGGCCTGCTCGGGCCGGGCGTGCACGACGGTCAGCGCATCGATGCGTTTCGCCAGGAAGCGAACGCGCGCGTCGATCTCGCGTAGGCGTTTCTTCCCGTAGATGTACTCGGCGTTCTCCGACCGATCCCCCTGGGCTGCGGCTTCGCTGACCTCTCGGGTGACCCGCGGCCGCTCGACCTTCCACAGGCGCTCGGCTTCGGCCTCGAGCGCCTGCAGTCCCTCGGGTGTGATGTAGTTTGATTTTGCCACCGAAAATTCCTGTCCCTCGCGCGGTCTCTTCAAAGAGTAGTACGCGCCCGGCCCGGCGGCAGTCACAAACGAGTTCGCCTAGAGTCGCGCCCATGGCAGACGCCGACCCGAGCGAAGCGCCCCCGTCGACCGAAGAACCGGCTCCGTCCACCCCTCTCGATCACCCGCTCTTCCTCCCGGTTCTCTTTGCCGGCTGCGCCATCTGGTTCGGCTATGACGGCTACTGGAACCAGGATCCGAAGATGCTCGAGCATCAGGAGTTCAACCGCTTCGGTTTCCAGTTGCTGGTCTTCCTCGGCGCTCTCTGGGGCTACCGGGGAATTTGCGAGATGAAAAAAATGGAGGGGGATCACCTCTGGTTGCTGCCCCTCCTGCTCGTCGGGATGACCGGCTGGACGGCGTCCTCGATCTGGCTCTCCGACGATCCTTTTGATCTCGAGCACGCAGCATTACTGCGCTCGGTCCTGCCCTTCCTGGCCTTTGCGACCCTTCTCTACGCCGGGTTGGCGCTGCGTGGAAGAGCATGGCCCTTCGCCTTCGCCGTGGTGATCGGCGCGCCGGCCCTGCGCTTTGCCTACGCCGGCCTCGCGGACGGCACCGACCGCGCAGATGCGCTTGCCTGGCTCGGCGCCGCAACGGTCCTCGGTGGCATCGCCCTCTGGTCGGCCCTCTCGACGCTGCGCCGCGGCTCGCGCTAGCCCTCAGCGCGAACGCCGCCCGCTGTAACGCCGCGGGCCGTGCTCGTAGAGCCTTCGGAGGGTTTCGCGATCCGCCGCCGAGAGCCCACTCGCTTCGCTGTCGATCGATCGGAAGAGAATGTCTCGGGGATCCGGGCTGTGCCCCCCCAGACCGAGCGCGTGCCCCATCTCGTGCAGCACCACCTTGTGGATCGATTCCAGGTCGGCCAACCCTCCCTTGCCCCAACGGCCCGTCACCAGCACGTGCGACACCCCGAAACGAAGCTGGGCGAGGTTCAGGTCATAACTGCAGAAGGCGATGGCCCAATCCCCGCTGGGGGTCTCGGCCCAGAGGATCGGGATATCGGCCTCGCCCGCCGAGTCGACGAATTCGAAAGCCGGAAGTCCCGGGCCGGCGGCGTCGCTCCAGGCGAGAACCGCCTGCCGTACCGTCCGCTCGATGCCTTCCGGGTCGGGAAACAGACCCTCGGGCGGCGCCAGCAGGAAGACCCGCAGTGGCATGGCGCGGCGCCCCCAGTGAAGCAGGAAGGTGTCGCCCCGGCCGGCGAAGACCATGTGGCGCAGGTAGTGGCGTTCCACGCTGCGCGCGTTCGGGGCACTTGCCTGGGGGCCTTGCGCCGCGGCGCAACCAAGGGCCGCGGCGAGGAACACCCGAACGAGAGCCCGGCGCACGCAGAAGGCCCCGGGTCGGTCGACCGGCTCGGCTGGCGGCGATCCGTTGAAACCGGGGGTTCGCACTCGACGCCGGAAGTGCCAGCGGGGGGAGACGCATTCCATTCGCAAGTCATCCGCACTCTCAGAGGGCTTCTTCGCGCGCCAGCTTAGCAGCCCGATGCTTCGTCGATTCCGTATGCTCGGCGGATGCTCCGACGGCTCCTGTTCGCTGTAGCCGCAGCGCTGCTGGTGGTGATCGTGATCGAGGGTCTCGCCCGGGTCTTCCTGCAGTCCGTCCCGCCCACTGGCTACGACGCGGCCTCCTGGCGCACCCATTGGATCCAGAACCACGCTGCCAGCGAAGATCTCTACTACGACTACGACGCGCACGACCCCCTGCTTGGATGGCGCGTCCAGCCGGGCCTGCAGGCGGTGCCGGCGTTTCCCAGTCGAACGCTCAGCAGCAACGATCTTGGGCTGCGCGACCATGCGACCCCGGGCGTCGAAGCGGCCCGCCCGCAGCGCCGAATCTTGATCCTGGGGGATTCCTTCACCTTCGGTGAAGACGTCGGCGACGACGAGACCTACCCAGCGCGCCTCGATGCCAGCCTGCCCCGAAGCGAGGTCCTGAATTTCGGCGTGCACGGCTATGGCCACGACCAGATGCTCCTGCTCTTTCGCGAAGAGGGGCGCCGCCTGCAACCCGATATCGTGATCCTCGGCTTCGTGTACGACGACATCTATCGCAACCTCGTCGGCTTTCGTGATTTCGCGAAACCCCGCTTCGTGCTGGAGAGCGAGGACCTGGTGCTGCGGGGCGTCCCCGTCCCCACACCCGCCGAGGTTGCTGCAAGCGCCTGGCAGCACTCTGCGGCTCTGGACGCTTTCTCGATCGCCCTCGCCCGCTTCGAGTTCGAGAGGGGCGGCGTCGAGGCCCGTGCCCGGGTGCTGGCCGAGGCGATCCTCGACGCGTTGCTGGCAGAGATCCGGGCGGTCGGAGCGCGGCCGCTCTTCGTGCACCTCCCGGCGGGCAGTGAAATGCTCGCCGAGCCGGGGGCGCCGAGTAAGGGGGAGGCATTTCTCGATGACTACTGCCGCGGGCGCCAGGTCGAATGCCTCTCTCTCGCGCCCCAGTTCCGCGACGCCGTGGCCCGGGGCATCGAAGACCCGAAGCGCCTCCATTGGGGCCCGGGAGGTCACCTGGCCGCTGCCCGGGGACTGGCCCACTACCTGACGAGCGACCCGCCCAGGCGCCCGCGCTGAACCGGCGCTTCAGTTGCCGAGAGCCGCCGCGATGCGCTGCTGCAAGCCGTTCATGCCGCGGATCCAGCGGTCGTAATCCCCGACCTTTCGCTGCATATACTGGAGCACCTCTGGGTGCGGCAGGATCAGGAAGCTCTCATCGCGCAGCCCCGCAACCGTGATCTCTGCCAGTTCTTCGGGCTCCATCATTCCGTCTCCCGCCGCCGCGGCCACGGAAGCCGACCCCGCGGAACCCTCGCCGGTGGTCATGGCCGTGCGAACCGCCTGCGGGCACAGCATCGAAACCTTGATCCCGCGATCCGCATAGGTCAGCGCCACCCATTCGCCAAAGCCCACCGCCGCGTGCTTGGTGGTGCCGTAGGCCGCACCGCCAATCTGGTTGAGGAGCCCGGCGGCGGAGGCGGTGTTGAGCAGGTAGCCGCCGCCGCGTTCGATCATCCGCGGTACGAGATGGCGCGCCGCGTAGACGTGCCCCATCACGTTCACGTCCCAACTGCGTTGCCACTCGTCGATCGGCGAGTCGAGACCCGGCCCGACGCCGATTCCCGCGTTCGAGCAGAAAAGATCGATCGGCCCCACTTCTCGCTCGGTCGTCTCGATCAGATTGGCCACATCCGCCTCGACCGAAACGTCCGCCCCAAGGCCAAGCCCCCCGACTTCGCCGGCGACGGCCCGGGCCCCGGCAGCATCGAGGTCGGCCGCCACCAGTGCGCGTGCCCCCTCGGCATGGAAGCGACGCACGAGCGCCCGACCGATGCCGCTGGCGGCCCCGGTCACCACGATCACCTTGCCTTCAAGTTCCACCTCGCCTCCCTCTCGGATTCGCGGCCTTCCGGATTTCGACTGGATCCCCACCGGACCTCAACAGGATTTTGACCGGACCTCTACCGCACCCGGAATCGAACCGGGAGGCTGGCCGGCACGCGGAAGAGCGAAGCCCCCCACTCGACCTTCTCGTCCACGCGCTCGAACGCGGTGAAGCGTTGCAGCAAGCGGCCGATCGCGGACTGGGCCTCCATCCGCGCGAGATGGGTCCCCAGGCAGTAGTGGGTCCCCCCACCAAAGGCGAGGTGCGGGTTTGGATCGCGCCCGATGTCGAAACGCTCGGGATCTTCGAAGACCTCGGGGTCGCGGTTCGCGGCCGCCAGAATGCCCGCCACCTGGCTGTCCTTCGGGATCGTGATGCCGCCGAAGTCCACATCCTCGTGCAGAATCCGAACCGTCAGCAGGATCGGCCCGTCGAATCGAAGGCACTCTTCCACCGCAGCACCGATGCGCTCCGGTTCGGCCTGCAAGCAGGCGAGTTGGTCCGGGTGATCGATCAACGCCTTCACGCCGTTCCCGATGAGGCCGATGGTGGTCTCGAAACCCGCGATCAATAGCCCGATCGATTGAAAGAGCAGGTCGTCGGCAGAGAGGCGATCCCCCTCCTCTTCCGCGCGGATCATCTGGGAAAGCAGGTCGTCGCCCAGATTGCGGCGGCGCTCGGCAATCAAGTCCTCGAAGTAGGCGCCGAGCGCATCCCCGGCGGCCATCGCCCGAGCCAAGACCTCCGGCGGCGAAAATTGCGCGGCCAGCCCGTGGGTCGCGTCGGCGGTCCAGTTCGTGAAGCGATCGCGATCCGCCACCGGCACGCCGAGCAATTCGCAGATCACCGTCGCGGGAACGGGCAGAGCCAGGTCGGCGATCACGTCCATTTCCCCCGCGTCGGCGACCCGGTCGAGGAGATCCTCGACGATGGCCTCGGCGCGCGCGCGCCAATTCTCCGTGGCCCGCGGCGTGAACGCCTTGCTCACGAGCTTGCGGAGCCGGGTGTGGTCGGGAGGATCGCGCTGGAGCATGAACTGCCCCGCACGGCCGTCGCTGATTTCTGCGCCGGGGAGCGTGCCGTCGGTGCGCCGCACGCCAGCGGGCACATCGCGCAGCAGGCGCACCACGTCGCGGTAGCGGGTGAGACGCCAAAAACCGAAGGGCGCGCGGTGCACCGGCTGCCTCTCTCGCAGCTGCTTCAGTCCCGGGTGCGGATCTTCACGAAACGCCGGATCGAGGGGGTTCGCGCCCAGCCACGGATCGGCCGCCGCCGGGCCGGGAGCGATTGGGTTTGCAGGTTCGGACATTCATCACCTCGCTGAGCGCCGACCGAGAATAGAACGGATTCGCGCGCGGCGAGACGTCTCCCGGCACGTGCCCTACGTTTCATTTCCCGCGCCACGCGAAAGGACCGGACCCTTGCATCGACGCTCGCTCCTCTGGCTTGCCTCCGCGCTCCTCTACGCGTTCTTCTTTGCGTGGTACACCGATTTGGCCGGGCCGCTCGGCGACGACGAGATCGACTCCTACCGCGCGCGGCTGGGACATCTCGGCTTCGAACCCTCGCAGATCGAGAGCGTCACACGCTTCATGCAGGCCGACACCGGAGCGCCGTTCCTGA
>CAJXIC010000125.1 GCA_913054385.1 uncultured Pseudomonadota bacterium | reverse complement strand
GATCTCGACGATGTAGCCGCGCTCGCGCAGGTGCGGGTGAGCCGCCGCCTCGGGCACGGTGAAGACCGCCGTCACCGGCACGCCCGCCGCCTGGCAGCGCTCCATGATCTCGTCCTTGCCGTGCTCGAGGGTCCACATCTCCAGCAGCGGATAGATCGCGTCGGCGTTCTGCCCGCGCATGAACATGTCCTCGAAAATCTCGGCCTGAGCCCACTCGGGGTTCCCGATGACCTTGACCAGCCCCTTCCACTGCCCAGGCTCGAGGGCGAGCATCCAGACGTGGCCGTCCTTGCAGGGCATGATGGTGGCCGGCGCCGCCAGCGGCATGCCCACCCCGGTACGGCTGTCAAAGCGGCCATCCTGCACGTAGCCGCCGATATTCTGGCCGCCCACGAAGGTGGCCGCGATGGCTTCAGCACAGGAGACGTCCACGAGTTGACCGCCGCCCGTTCGCTTGCGCCCCAGGATCGCCGCCAGGCCCCAGGTCGCCCCGGTGCAGGCCCCGAAGAAGTCGGCGGAGAAGGTCCCATGCTCGAGCGGCATCTCGTCCGGGCGTCCGCAGTAGCGCGAGCCGGCCCCGGAAAAATGAAAGGCGTTGAGATCGCAGCCCTTCCACTCACTGTAGGGGCCCGTCTGCCCGTAGGGGGTGATCGAGATCTGCACCAGGTCGGGGAAGTCGGCGGCCAGCGAGGCGTGATCGAGGCCGAGCTGACGCATCGCCCTCGGATGCTGGTTTTCGATCAAGGCGTCGGCCCCGGCCAGCAATTCGAGGAAGAGTTCCCGACCGCGAGGCGTCTCGACGTCGAGGCTGATGCCGCGCTTGTTGGTATTCAGAAACTGGAAGGTGCCGCTCTTCTCGACGTGGGGGACATCCCCCGGAAACGGGCCCCAGGCGCGCGCTTCGTCGCCCTTTTCCGGCGCTTCGACCTTCACCACGTCTGCCCCGAAATCGGCGAATAGACGCGCGCAGTAGGGCCCCGAGACCCCTTCGGCGAATTCGATCACGCGGATTCCCTCGAGTGCTCCCATCGCTTCAAAGCTCCCCTCTGTGCCTCGCCGCCTTGCCGAAAAGAAGTCAGCGCTCGCGCCCGCGGCCACCCTTGTGGGCAGGTCAGCGGCATTATACTCTGCGGGCCGCCCAGACCGAATGGCCCCCTTCCCAAGCCTCTGCAGCCCTCCCGGGCTTCCTCGGAGGGCCTCGCCGCCGCGATGCCGCAGGGCCCACGAGCCGCACCCGGGTGCGGCGCCCCACGTCGAAGACAGGAGACCCGATGCCGAAGGATCCGCTCCGAACACGATTCACCGAGATGCTCGGAATCGAGTTCCCCATCATCGCCTTCACCCACTGCAAGGACGTCGCGGTGTCGGTGATCAACGCCGGCGGCTTCGCGGTGCTCGGCGAAGCCATGCACACCCCCGACGAGATCGCCGCGGACATCGCCTGGATCCGCGAGCGGATCGACGGCAAGCCCTTCGGCATCGACCTGGTGCTACCCGCCTCGGTGCCCGAGTCGGCTTCCCTCGACGACATGATCGCCAAGATCCCGGACGAGCAGCGCGCCTTCGCCGAAAAGATCAAGAAGGCCTACGACGTTCCCGACCCCAAGGAGGCGATCGCGCTGCACCAGTGGGGCGGGCTCAACCAGGAATTGGGGCGTGCCCAACTCGACGTGCTGCTCGACGAGCGCGTGCCGCTGATCGCCTCGGGCCTCGGCAGCCCCGCTTTCATCCTCGACGCCGCGCACGAGCGCGACATGCTCGTCTTTGGGCTCGTGGGCAAAGCGCGCCAGGCGAAGCGCCAACTCGAAGCCGGGGTCGACGGCATCATCGCCCAGGGCTACGACGCCGCCGGCCACACCGGCGCGGTCGGCACCTTCTCGATCGTTCCGGAGATCGCCGCGATTGCGGGCGACACCCCGGTGATCGCCGCCGGCGGGGTCACCACCGGCCAGCACCTCGCCGCCGCACTGTGTCTCGGCGCTGCGGGCGTCTGGACGGGAACCCTGTGGTTGGCTTGCCGCGAGTCCGACGTCGACATGATCATCAAGGATCGGCTGATCGAATCGACGAACGAGGACACCTCTTACTCGAAGAGCATCTCGGGCATGACGATGCGCGTCCTCAAGTGCCCCTGGACCGACGAATGGGAGAAGCCCGAGGCGCCGCCGGTGCTGCCCACGCCCTACCAGATGCTCCTCAGCGCCGAATACATCCAGGCCTCCAACGACCATCGCCGCGCCGACCTGATGACCGAAGCGGCGGGACAGGGCGTGGGTTTCATCACCTCGATGAAACCGGCACGCCAGATCCTTTTCGATCTGGTCGAAGAGGCACTTGCCAGCCTCGAGGGTGTCGTCGGTGAGTTGCCCTGAAGCCGGGAGCGCCACAGTGGCAACCAAAACCACGCCGGGAGACGCCTTCGCAGGGGCCACCAGGCCGACGGTCGCGGGCTTCGACGCCGCCAAGGCCGGCCGCCGCGCCGAATGCGACGGGGGCCGCATGATCCCGGGAACGAAGTACGCGGGCCGCGAGGAATTTAGCGGCACGCTCACCGGCGAATACGTCGATCACGGCGATCCGCCCTGGCGCTGGTACCGCCTGTGTGAACTGACCCAGAAGCCCGAGAACTACGAGGGCGACGCGGTCTGGTGTGAATCCGGAAACCTCTTCGTCGTGGACGAAGACGCTGGCTGAAAGGGGCGACGCGCGGCCCCCCGCAGACACAGGAGTTTCGATCCGATCATGAAGATCTACGTATTCGTAAAGCGGGTCCTTGATCCCGACGCGGTCAACAACTATGCCCTCGTCGGCAAGCTCGAGATCGGCGCGGACGGTCGCAGCCTGACCCAGACCGCCATCCCGGACCTGATGAACGCCTACGACGAGCAGGCTCTCGAGGTCGCGCTGCGACTGCGGGACGCCGGCACCGAATGCACGATCCACGTCGTCACCGTGGGAGCGGACCGCACGGCGATCCTGCGCCACGCCGCATCCATCGGCGCCGACGAGATCTCAGAGATCGTGCCGGAAGATCCTGAAGTCGACGTCCACACCACGGCGGCGCTGCTCGCGGCCTTCGTCCGGCAGAAGGGCACGCCCGACCTGGTGCTCTGCGGACGCCAGGCTTCGGACGACGACCAGGGCGTGGTGCCGGCGCTGGTAGCCGAAGCGCTCGGCCTGCCGCTGGTAAACGTCGCAAAGGCCATCGAAAAGCATGGGGACTCGTACCGCGTGACACGCGTCACCCCGGACGGCGACGAGATCGTCGCCGTGGAAGGCGCCGCGGTGGTGACGCTCTCGAACGAGGTTGGCGATCCGCGCTACCCCACCGCCGCGAAGAAACTCAAGGCCCGCCGCGTCTCCCCCGAGGTCGTGACCGCCAGCGATCTCGGCGTGAGTGGCGCCACGCGCACGAAGTTGGTGCAGCAGTTCGTGCCCGACGTCGAGCAAAATTGCGAGTTCATCGAAGGGGCTTCGCCCGCGGAAATCGCAGACCGTTTGATCGAGCGCCTGCGCGAGGACCGCGTCCTTCCCTGAACCGCGAACTGCACCGCAAGCCGGCCCGGCGCCGCGCCGCGAGACGACCTCGCCGCCCACCGGGCATCCCTTCCAGACGAATCGATTCATTCCAGTTCCAGAACTGAAACAACAAATTTCCACCGAAAAGGTCCTACACCCAGTATGGGAAGCACAACGGTTCTCCTCTACAGCGCCTGTCCCCGGGAAGGAAGCACTCCCGAAGAAGCGCGCAGCGCCCTCACCCTCGGTCGCGCAACCGCCGCGAGCCTTGGGGGTGATCTCGAGTGGTTCCTCCTCGGCGCGAAGCCCAGCGACGCTGAGGCCATCGCCGCCGAGCAGGGAGTTGCGCGACTCCACCACTGCGCGGCTCCCGAACTGGGAGCCGACACCCAGGTGGCCGCCCTCGAGGCCTTCTGCGCGGCACACGCTCCGCGCATCATTCTCTTCTGCCAGGATTTCGACTCGCGGGTCGTCGCCCCGCGGCTGGCCGGGCGCCTCGGCGCCGGCGTGGTGATGAACGCCGTGGCGATCGAAACCGGCGAAGCGCTGCGGGTCACCGCCTCGGCCTTCGGGGGCGATACGCGCGGGGTCTACGAGTTTACCGGCGACGGAACCGCGGTCATCGGGTTGCAACCCAACGCCTGTCTGCCGGAAGCGGCAGAGTCTCCCAGTGCCCCCGAGTCGTGCGCCTTCGAAACCGATCTCGGGGCCGTCGGCGAACGCATCGTTGTAATCGAAGCGGCTTCGTCCGAGGGTCCGCGGCTCGAAGAGGCCGAGATCATCGTCTCCGGCGGTCGCGGCCTCGGAGCTTCCGAGAACTATCACTGGATCGAAGAACTCGCCGAAGCCCTCGGCGGGATGGCCGGCGCTTCGCGCCCCATCGTCGACGAGGGTTGGACCGACGCTTCGCACCAGGTCGGTCTCACCGGACGCATCACGCGACCGGCTCTCTACCTCGCCGCCGGAATCTCCGGCGCGAGCCAACACATGGCGGGATGCGGCGCCGCGAAGGCGATCGCCGCGATCAACAAGGATCCCGACGCAGCGATCTTCCGCTACGCTCGCTACGGCATCGTGGGCGATTGCCTCGAGATCCTTCCCGAGTTGGTACGCGCCGCAAAGGAGCAGAGGCATGAGTGACGGCGCCACGCCCGCGGTCGAGGGACTCTTTCGCGAGGCAGAAGACGGAGCGCGCCTGTGTGGCTCGCGCTGCGCCCACTGCGGCACGCCCGCCTTCCCGAAGTCGGCTCTCTGCCACAGCGCCGACTGCGACGACTCGCAGATGCAGGACACCGAGTTCGGGCCGAACGGAACGGTCTGGAGCTACTCGGTGCAGCACTACCCGCCCCCGCCCCCGGCAATCGTCCCGGACCCCTACGAGCCCTACGCCCTGGGCGTAGTCGATCTCGAGGACGGACTGCGGGTGGTGGGACGCCTCACCAGCACCGACCCGGCGCAGATCGGGGCCGGCTCCGCCGTCCGCCTCGTGGTCGGCGAAATCGGAATCGACACCGAGGGCAAGGCCCGCAGCAGTTGGATCTTCGAGCCCGCGTAACGCTGGGCGAAGGCCAGGGAGAGAGAGCAGGATGAGGGACGTAGCGGTTCTCGGCGTCGGCATGCACGCCTTCGGGAAGTTTCCCGAGAAGTCGGTCACCGAACTCTGTCGCACGGCCGTCACCGCGGCACTCGCCGATGCCGGCATCTCCTGGCGCGAGGTCGAGGCGGTGGCCGCGGCCAGCTCGCGCTTTTCCGGCGGCAAGGGCTGGGGGCTCAACGGCAACGATGTCGTCGAGGACATGGGCCTCACCGGCATCCCGGTCTACAACATGTCCGCTGGCTGCGCCGCGGGCGGCAACGCCTTCAACATCGGCTATTCGCTGGTGGCCGGAGGCCTCTACGACGTGGTCCTCGTCGTCGGCGGCGAGAAGATGCCAAAGGGTTTCATCCAGACCTCCGGCGTCGAAGAGGACACCGACCCCGAGTACCTGCGCCAGCGCTGCGTGGGCATGCCCGGACCGGCCTTCTGGGCCCTGCTCTGCCGCCAGCGCATGGCCGAACTCGGCACCACTGAAGAACAACTGGCAAAGGTGGCCGTCAAGGCGCACCAGGTGGCGGTGCACAACGAGTACGCGCGCTTCCGCAAAGAATTCACGCTCGAGATGATTCTCGGGTCAAACATGGTGAGCGATCCGCTGCGCCTCTTCGAAATCTGTCCGGTAAGCGACGGCGCCGCCGCCGCCATCATCTGCTCGGCGGAAAAGGCGCGCCAGCTGACACAGAAACCCGTCTGGGTGGCCGGCAGTGCGGTCGCCACGATGCGCGCCGACGACGGCCTGCCGCGTGGTCTGGCCGGGGTGATCCCCGACGGCCGCACGCACCACAGCGAAGCCGCCATCGCGGTCTCGAAGGCCCTGGCGCAAGCCGGGGCTTCGCCGCAGGATCTCGACCTGACCGAACTACAGGACAACACCGTCTACTACGAGCTGGCCTTCCCCGAAGACTGGGGGCTTTGCGAAGTGGGCGAAGCCGAGTCACTCCTCGAAGCCGGCGAGACCCTGCCCACCGGCAAGATGCCGATCAACCCCAGCGGCGGCTTCCTCTGCTTTGGCGAGGCCACCACCGCCATGGGCGTCTTCCAGGTCTGCGAACTGACCTGGCAGCTGCGCGGCGAAGCCGGTGCCCGCCAGGTGCCCAACGCCAAGCTCGGCCTGGGCCAGACCCTCGGCCTGGGCGGCAACGGCACCGCGGTCGTCCTCAAGCGCTGAGCCCCGGGCTTCGAAGCTGGGGGATTGCGTCGCTGGTGCCGCGGGGGTGCTGTCTGGTGCCGCCGAAATCGAGGCAC
>CAJXIC010000124.1 GCA_913054385.1 uncultured Pseudomonadota bacterium | reverse complement strand
ATGGCCGCCGCTTCGCGTTCCCCGCTCCCGGTATTCATTCACGGGGCTGCCGGAACCGGGAAGAAGCACGCCGCTCGCGTCGTGCACTCGCTCGGAACCCGGGCCTCCGGCCCGCTCGAAGTTTTTTCGGCACGCGGCATCTCCGAGGAGCGCCAGCACAGCGAGCTCTTCGGCGGGAGCCAGAGCGCCCCGGGTGCGCTCACGCGAGCCGAGGGCGGCACCCTGGTCGTCGACGATCTCGAAGCCCTCGCCGCCCCGGTATTGGCCGAGCTGATCGACTGGCTCAAGAAGACCACCGATCGCACCGCCGTTGCTGCCGGAGAAAATCCCCGCCTGGCGATCACCTCGCGCAGCGCGGAGTTTCCCGCCGATGTCGAGTTCGTGCGCATCGAGCTCGCGCCGTTAGCGGAACGCAACGAGTGCGTCCTGCCGCTGTCGGCACATTTTCTCGGGATCTTCTCCCGAGAGGTCGGAACCGACCCGGTCGGTATCACTTCTGACGCGCGGTGCTGGCTGCTCGAAGAGACCTGGCCGGGTAACGTGCGCGAACTCCGCGAGCGCGTTCGACAGGCCGTCCACCTCGGCGGAAGCGGGGCGATCTCCGCCGAGGCACTGGTCCTCGCGGCTGAGGGCGATGAAGTGCTCTCCTTCAAGGAAGCGAAGCGCGCCTTCGAGACGCGCTATGTCGAGGGCCTGCTGCGCCGCTGCCGCGGCAACATCAGCCGGGCCGCACGGCTGGCCCGCAAGGACCGCAAGGACTTCTACGACGTCATCCGCCGCACGGGCGTCGATCCGGCACAGTTCCGCGCCTGACGCGAGCCCCCTGGACGCGCAGCGCAAGCCTCCCCCCATGACCTCGATCCGGGTTGCCGTTTGCCAGCTCCGCTCGACACAGGATGTCGTGGCAAATCTTGAGGCGGCCTCGCGCCAGATTGCCGTCGGTGTCTCGATGGGCGCCGACCTCGTCACGCTGCCGGAGAGCTTCGGCTATCTGCGCCGCGAGGGAGAGCCCGTCGAGGCGGCCCAGGACCGCGAGGGTCCGATCCTCTGCGAGATTCGCCAGCAGGCACGCCGCCACGCTGTCTGGATTCTCGCCGGCTCCTACCCCGAGCGGATTCCCGGCGACTCGCGTGTGCACAACACCAGCGTACTGGTGGACCCGAATGGCGAGATTGCCGCCGAGTACCGCAAGATCCACCTCTTTGACGTCGACCTCGAAGGTGCAGGCGGCGGCCGTTTTCACGAGTCGGCCCGCACCCAGCCCGGGGACGAGGTCGTCGTCGCAGACACCCCCTTTGGCGGTGTGGGGCTGTCGATCTGTTACGACCTGCGCTTCCCGGAGCTCTATCGCGAGCACGCGCGCCGCGGAGCGCGCTTCCTCTGCGTGCCCAGCGCCTTCGCCCCCGCCACCGGGCGTGATCACTGGGAGGTGCTGCTGCGCGCGCGAGCGATCGAGAACCAGGCCTTTGTCATCGCACCCGCCCAGTGGGGGGATCACGCACCCAACCGCAGCAGTTACGGGCGCTCGCTGGTCGTCGATCCCTGGGGCGTGGTGCTCGCCACGGTCGGCGACCGCGAAGGCGTCGCCACCGCGGACTGCGACCTCGCAGCCCAGGACCAGTTGCGCGAAGCGCTCCCCGCCCTCACCCACCGAAGGCTCTGAGCACGCCTCGATTCGAAGCGGCGCCTGCGGCCTAGAAGAGCGTGTAGATGAACGGGGCTGCGGCGGTTCCACCCAGCAAGACCAGCGCACCGAGGCCCAGGATCGAGAGGATGATCGGGGCCAGCCACCACTTCTTGTTTTCCTTCAAGAAGCCCCAGAACTCTGCGACGATTCCGCTGCGGCTCCCCGCCGCGCTGGCCGCAAAGTCGCTGCTTTCCTCGTCCGTTTTGGTTTCGTTCCCAGACTGCGATTCGCTCATGCGGCCCCCGTTTCGCTTCGCCCCGCGGCGACGCGCTCAATATTGTCGGAAATAGGCTTCCTTCGGGCGCGCCGGGCGCGCATCGATCCAGTAGCTCGCGCGTCCGGGCTCGAAGCGCCGGTTCAGCAGATCGCGACCGGTGAGCCGGAAGAACAGGCCCACCGGCGCCAGCATCACGTACCAGATCGTGCCCAGGATCAGGTAGGAGACCACGAAGCCGATGGGGTAGGCAACGATGGCCAGGCCCAGGTAGATCGGAAGGTTCGCTTTGGGCGCCAGCAGCGAGAAGAACGCCGCCAGAACCCCGAGACCAACGAAACCACCGGACACCCAGACGCGCGCGGCGCCCAGCCCGAAGCCGAAAACGAGCCACTCCTTAAAGGCCAGCAGCCCCACCAGCGAAAAGCCCACGAGTGCAATCCAGCCGAACTGGCGCAGCACGCCCTCATCCGGCTTCAGGTCGAGTTCGATCAGTTTCGCCATGCCGCTTTGTCCCTAGTCCAGTGCGAATTCGGCGAGGTAGGCCTCGCGATCGACTTCCCGGGCATTCGGCTGATCACTCTTGCACAGGATTTGATTCTCGAGGACGAGAACGTCCATGTTGGTGTTCATGAAGCATCGATAGGCATCCGCGGGGGTGCAGACAATCGGCTCTCCGCGGACGTTGAAGCTGGTGTTGATCACCACCGGGCTGCCGGTCCGCGCCTTGAACGCCTTGATGATCTTGTAGAAGCGCGGTGCTCGCTTCTCATCGACGGTCTGGACCCGCGCCGAGTTGTCCACGTGCGTGATCGCCGGCACCACCGAGCGCAATTCCTTGAGTCGATCAAGGCCTCGCTCCTCGGTCTCGCGGCGCTGCGTCCGGCGCCCGGCCTCAGAGAGTTTCTCCTCGCGGACAGGCGCCACCATCAACATGTAGGGACTGTCCTCGTTCGGACGCATCTCGAAGTACTCGTCGACGTCCTCGCGAAGGATCGCCGGCGCAAAGGGCCGAAACGATTCCCGAAACTTGATCTTGAGGTTCATCACTTCTTGCATCTTCGTGGAGCGCGCGTCACCGAGGATCGACCGGCTCCCGAGGGCGCGCGGACCGAACTCCATGCGGTCCGCGAAGTGGCCCACCACGTTTTCGCCCGCGATCAGTTCCGCGATCCGGTCGCAGAGCGAATCCTCGTCTTCGTAGACCGTGTAGACCGCGCCCTCGCTCTCGAGGAAGGTTCGGATTTCGTCGTTCCCGTAGCGCGGTCCGAGCAGCGACCCCGATTGCAGATCGTGTGCCACGGGCGCGCGCGGCTTGTCGAGCAGCTGATGCCAGACAAAGAGCGCGCAGCCCAGGGCGCCGCCGGCATCGCCTGCGGCGGGCTGGATCCACACGTCTTCAAAGGGGCCCTCGCGCAACACGCGACCATTCCCCACGCAGTTGAGCGCGACTCCGCCGGCCATCGTCAGCTTCGAACAGCCTGTCAGTTCGTGTGCGTAGCGGGCGATCCGCAGCACCACTTCTTCGGTGACCGCCTGGATCGAAGCCGCAATATCCATCTCGCGCTGGGTGATCTCGGTTTCCGCGGTGCGTGCGGGGCCATCGAAGAGTTCGGCGAACTTGGGGCCGGTCATCACGTCCTTGTGGCAATACGCGAAATAGGACATGTCCATGCGGAAGGAGCCGTCATCCTTCAGGTCGATCAGGTGCTCGAGAATCCGTTCCTTGTAGATCGGGTCGCCGTAGGGCGCGAGGCCCATCAGCTTGTACTCCCCGCTGTTTACGCGGAACCCGGTGAAATAGGTGAACGCGGAGTACAGCAGACCGAGGGAATGCGGGAAGCGCATTTCCTTCAGCATCTCGATGCGGTTGCCAGTGCCCCGCGCGATGGTGCCAGTGGCCCACTCGCCCACCCCGTCGAGGGTCAGGATCGCCGCCTCTTCGAACGGCGAGGGGAAGAAGGCACTCGCCGCGTGGGACTCGTGATGTTCGGTGAAGACGTAGCGCCCGGGGTAGCGGCCGCCGAGACCGCGGTCGAGTTCGCGCGGGGTGTAGAGCTTTTCGCGCAGCCAAAGGGGAAGGCCCATCAGGAAGAGCTGGAAGCCGATGGGGGCATAGGTGATGTAGGTCTCGAGGAGCCGATCGAACTTGAGCAGCGGCTTGTCGTAGAACGCCACCAGGTCGAGGTCATCAACCTCGATGCCGGCCTCCTTCAGGCAGTAGTCGATGGCGCCTTTCGGAAAGCCAAAGTCGTGCTTCTTTCGGGAAAAGCGCTCTTCCTGGGCCGCGGCGACGATCCGCCCATCGCTCACCAGTGCGGCCGCGCTGTCGTGGTAGAAAGCCGAGATCCCGAGGATGTTCATACAGAGAGCCACTCCGGCTGCGCTGTCACCGCGCCGCCCTTCGGCCTCGCGCCCCGCTCGTCCCCCACCGCGCTGCTCATCGTCCCTCTCGCTGGGCCGGCTGTACCCAGCACGCCCAAACAACGTTTGATCGATGCATGACTGCCAGCGCGCGGCGGACTCGGCGATTCCCCGCTGCCCGTCCGCCCCTGCCGACCACCCCCCTGAACCACCATTTATAGCACGAAGGCCACCTCTTCCCGTGCGGGACGCCAGAAGACTCTGTTTCGGCTGGATTTCGATATCATTATGCCCCGCTGGATTCCATGGGGGGAGGACAGCGGGCGCGCGGAAAAACGCGCACGGCGCCCGCGGTCTCGAGGGGGGACATGCTCCGAGCCTGCGTCGAAATGAAGGCGGGCCACTGCTGCCAATCGCGGTCGGCGGTGGCGCCGTGACCGAGCGCTCGGTGGATTCAGCACTCCCTCCCCGAAGGGGTCTCGTGGTTGTCGACCTCGACGGCACCCTGGTGGCCACGGATACGCTCTGGGAATCGCTGTTGCTGCTGCTGCGAAAGCGGCCCCTGGCGGCGCTCGCCGCCCCGCTGTGGGCGCTTCGCGGGCGCGCCCATTTCAAGGCTCGTGTCGCTGCCGAGGTCTGTCCGGACGCTCGCACACTCCCCTACCGCGAAGCCGTGCTCGAACGCATCCACGCCCTGCGTGCCGGCGGCGCCGAAACCTGGCTGGCCACCGCCGCCAACGAGGTCGTTGCGAACGCCGTCGCCGAGCACCTCGACTGCTTCGACGAAGTCATTGCAAGCGACGCGCACTCGAACCGTCGAGGCGAATCCAAGCTCGCGGCGGTGACCCGGGCCGCGGGCGACCGCCCCTTCCTCTACGTCGGCAACGCGGTCGCCGATCTGCCGCTGTGGGAACGGGCCAGCGAGGCGGCCTGCGTCGCGGCTTCTCCCGGCGCACGGCGCGGGCTGTCGCAGCGCGGCATCCAAGCCGACGTCTGGGTTCCGAGCGAGCGCGGGGCCAACGCCTGGCTTCGCAGCTTGCGACCGCATCAATGGTCAAAGAACGCCCTGCTCTTCGCGCCTCTCGCCCTGGCGCACGACGTGACGGACACCGACGCCCTCGTGCGCGTGGCGATTGCCTTCGTGTGCTTCTGTGCCGTGGCCTCGGCGACTTATCTGCTGAACGACTTGCTCGATCTGGAATCCGACCGGGTTCACCCCTCGAATCGACAACGACCGCTGGCAGCGGGAGACCTTGCGATCCCGGCCGCGCTCGCGACGGCGGCGAGCCTGGCCGTCGCGGGTTTCGCGCTCTCTGCGTGCCTGCTGGGTGCCGCAACGACCTGGATGCTCGCGATCTACTTCGCGCTCACGACGGCCTACTCGCTATGGCTGAAGGAGAAGCTCTTCATCGACGTCCTGCTGTTGGCCGGCCTCTACACCCAGCGCGTACTCACCGGAGCGGTGGCGGCGCCGGTCGAGGCCTCGACCTGGCTGCTCGCCTTCTCGCTCTTCTTCTTCCTCGGGCTCGCCCTGGTAAAGCGCTATGTCGAATTGCTCCAGATCCGGGAAGAATCCAGCGGCCGAAACGCGCGCCGGGCCTACCGCATCTCGGACATCTCTCTGATTGAAACCATGGGTCTGGCCAGCGGCTACGTCTCGATCTTGGTACTGGGGCTCTACGTCAGCAGCGAGAGTGTCACGCGCCTCTACGCTCGCCCCGAGGCGCTGTGGCTGATCTCGCCGCTGATGCTCTTTTGGATCAGTCGCATGTGGTTCCTGGCGCGGCGCGGACAACTCGACGCAGACCCGGTGCTCTTCGCCACCACCGATCGCGCGAGCTACCTCTGCGGCCTCTGCATCCTCGCGATCGGCCTCCTGGCCAGTACCGGGGTCGCGTCCGGATGAGCGCCGCGCTTCCCCGCAGCAAGCGCCTCGAGCTGGCAGGCTGGGGCCGCCACCCGGTGCAAACTTGCGAGGTCTATCGCCCGGAGCGCTTCGAAGATCTCGAAGCGATCGTGCAGCGCGCTCCCCAGCGCGACCTGACCGCCCGAGGGCTCGGTCGCAGCTATGGCGATGCCTCCCTCAATGATCGCGGCGCCGTGATCCTCACCGAGCGC
>CAJXIC010000123.1 GCA_913054385.1 uncultured Pseudomonadota bacterium | reverse complement strand
GCTGGGGCTGGTGGCGGCGATGCAACAGACCCCCGAGACCCTCAAGTGGACGGGTACGCGCTATGCGGATATGCACCCGGGGATCACCGACCCGAAGGGGCGCCTCGAGTTGATGGACGAAGACGGGATTTCCGCCGCGGTCTTCTTTCCGCCCCAGCGTACGATGATCCACTTCATGTTCCAGGACGACAGGGAATTCTCGCTGGCGGCGATGCAGGCCTACAACAACTTCGTCACCGATTGGGTGGGCTTTGACCGCACGCGCCTGGGTGCCATCTGGCAGGTGCCCGCCACCGGAATCGACGACGCCGTCAAGGAGCTCCTGCGCGCGAAGCAGAACGACGCCGTGGGCGTAGGCCTGGCGACCTGGCCCTGCGGCGAGTTTCTGCTGTCGGAGGACGACGATGCTTTCTGGGCGGTGGCTGAAGAACTCGCGATGCCCGTCCACATCCACGTGGGCCTTACGCCGCCGCAGTACAAGACCCGCAAGATCTCCTCGAAGAAGGGCGGCCCGGCCCAGATGGTCGCTTTTGCCACCACCATGAGCCGGATGCCGACGCTCTTTGCCGAGTTCATCTTCAACGAGGTCTTCGAGCGCTTCCCGAAGCTGACGATCGTGGGCGGCGAAGTGGGAGCGGGCTGGGTGCCCTTCTTGAAGCAGGAACTCGATGATCGCTACCGGCGCAACCGCGTCTGGTGCGAGATCAATCTGTCGATGCTCCCCAGCGAACAACTCGAACGCAACTGCAAGGTGGGCGTGGTGAGCGACCAGTTCGGCGTGCAGAACTGTGACGCCGTTGGCGTCGGTACGATGATGTGGTGCAGCGACTTTCCGCATCACATCACCAACTGGCCCAACTCGCGTTACCTGATCAACCAGATGTCCCAGGGGATCGACGCCCATAAAAAACGAAAGATCTTCTGCGAAAACGCTGGCCGGCTCTACCGCTTCCTGCCCTAGCCGAGACCGCCCAGACCGTTAGACCGGGACGGTCCTGTTTGCTGCATTCCTGCAAAGCGGGACACGTCTGGTTTTAAGGGCTGTGGGGTGACGCCGATCGCGAATCGCCGAACGGCCCGCTGGACCGTGGCGCCTGGACCGGTCCCTCGCGATCGGCATTGATGAGCGGTCCCGAAAAAACAGGAAAGCAGGGCCGTCCCCGACCGCCGGCGGCTATGCTCGGCACTGCCGATAGAGGGAGAATGACGATGCCGAGCCCCCCGTACCCCATGACCAACCGCGATTCGAAGGCCCACGCTTCCTTTCATCGGCTGCTTGACCAACTGCGCGAAGCGGCCGACGAGTGGCTTTCGCCCGAGCGCGGCATCGACCGCGAGATCGAGGTGGTGGAGGGCCTGCGCAACATCATCCATCTGCTCTCCGGCGGGATCGACTTCTACCTCGAGGGCGACCCCGAGCGCCCGGAGTTTCGTCCCATCTTGTCGCCGATCCGAAAGTTCATGGGCGACAACCCGGACAGCGTCTATTTCTGGGCGCGCATCCAGGACGATCACGCCTACCGCATCTCGGGTAGACGCACCGACGAGTGTTACATCTCCTTCACGATCCACGGTCGCGCCGAAGACGGCAGCCTCGGCGCCACCGCCGAACCGGTCCTCGCCGACGTCAACGACCGCAACCTCGCGGTCACCGAAGACGGTCACTTTGAAATCATCCTGTCCGCCGAGGAGCCCGCCGCCCGCGAGCACGCGGGTGTCCCGGTCAACTGGATCGCGCTGCCCAAGGGCGCTGCCTCGCTGCTCACGCGGCACTACTTCGAGGTGGACGAAGCCGACCCGCCGGCGGTCACGCGGCCCTCCACGATCGAACTTTCGATCGAAACCGTCACCCCAGTGCCCCCTCGGCCGCCGCAGAACGACGACGATTTCGCGCGCCGCCTCGACGACGTGGCCGCCTTCGTGCGCGGCGGCAAGCAACTCGAAATGGAAAACCCGCCGGCCTTCGTTTCCACCGTGCCCAACGAGTTCGGGAAACCCACCGTCTTCCGGACGGCCGAATCCGACACCTGGGGGGCCGTCGACATCGCCTACTCGATGGGCCCCTTCGATATCAAAGCCGACGAAGTGCTGGTGATGGAGGGGACCCTGCCCGAGTGTGCCTTTGCGAACGTGGTGGTCTGGAACCGCTTCTTGCAGGCGCTCGAGTACCGCGATCGCACCGTGTCGCTGAACCGCAAACAGATCCACACCAACGCCGAGGGCCGCTACCGCATCCTCTGCTCGATGACCGACCCGCGGCCCGAGGGTTCCACCGACAACTGGATCGACACCGAGGAACACGGTCGCGGCACGATCCTGTGGCGCTTCCTGCTTCCGGAGGCGACCCCCGACCGCCCGGAGTGCCGCGTGGCGAAGATCGCGGATTTCGCCCGGGGCTAGGCGCACGCACCTGCGGCGATGTGCGCGAAGCTATTCGGGCTGCAGCGATTCCAGGCGCTCCACTGCGTCGACGTACTCCTCGACGAATTGCTGGATCACTTCGCGCACCGGCTGCACCTCGTTCAACTGTCCTACCACCTGGCCGACCGGATTGAAGGCCACGGCCTGCGACTTGTCGGCGTAGCGGTGCACGCGCTGGATCGCGTCCGCGGTCACCATCCCCTGTAGCGGCATGCCGAGCGGATCCGGCGCGCCGTCGCGCTCCCAGGCCTCGGTCCAATCGTTGCGCAGCATGCGGCAAGGCTTGCCGGTGTAGGAACGCGAGCGCACGGTGTCGGCGCTGGTGGCATCGAGGTAACTCTGTTTCTGGGCGGGTTCGCAGGCGGATTCGGCGACGGTGAGCCACAGCGACCCAGTCCAGACCCCCGCCGCTCCCATCGCCAGCGCCGCCGCGGCCTGGCGCCCGTTGCCGATGCCGCCGGCGGCCAGCACGGGCGTCGGGGCCACCGCGTCGATCACCTGGGGCCAGAGCACCAACGAACCGATCTCGCCGGTGTGTCCACCCCCCTCGGCCCCCTGGACGATGATCACGTCGACCCCGGCATCGCGGTTGCGCTCTGCCTGGTGGACCTTGCCGCAGAGCGCCGCCATCAGCCGCCCACTCTTCTGCACCTGCTCGATGACGTCGGGCGGCGGCGTGCCGAGTGCGTTGGCGATCAGTTTCACCTTCTCGTGCGCCAGGGCCACGTCGAGTTGTGGCGTCGCGGTGGCCTCGGTCCAACCGAGCAACTGGTTCAAATGTTCCTCGTCGCTGGGAATCTCCGGCACTCCCGCATCGGCGAGCAACTTCTGCGCGAAGTTGCGGTGCTCGGCGGGGACCATTTCTTTCAGCTTCGCCTCGAGCGCCGAGGCGTCGATGTCTCCGAGGTCCATTCCCTCGTAGCGCGAGGGGATCACCAGGTCGACGCCGTAGGGCTGGTCGCCCACGTGCTCGTCGATCCAGTCGAGCTCGGTGGCGATCTGTTCGGGCGAGAAGCCCACCACGCCGAGCACGCCGAAGCCACCCGCCTGGCTCACCGCCGCGACCACGTCGCGGCAGTGCGTGAAGGCAAAGATCGGAAATTCGATGCCGAGGCGATCGCAGAGTTCGGTGTGCATGGGGTCTCCTTCTGGGTCTTTGATGAAGTTCTGATGGATCGCTGGGGGTCGCAACCGAGCGCGCCGACTAGGGTGCGCGCAAGTCAGCGGTAACCGGGGCGTGGTCCGAGGGTTTCGCATCGCCGAGCTTCTTGCGCCAGTCGCGGTCGATGCCGACGTCTTCGAGGCGAAGGGCCACCCCTGGCGACCCCAGCAGGAAGTCGATCCGCAAGCCGTGCCCACGGTGGAACGACCCGCCGCGATAATCCCACCACGAGAAGATCTGTTCTTGCGGGTGTCGTTCGCGGAAGAGGTCGACAAAGCCACAGTCGAGAATGCGCTGGAAGCGCTCGCGCTCGGCCTCGGTGCGGAAGATCTTCCCGTCGTCTTCTGCGCCGCGCCAGCTGTCCCGGGGCGCCGGGCAGATATTGAAATCGCCGCAGAGCACCCGGTCCTCGCCGTCTCCAGGCCCGACGTGCGCCGCGAGCGCCTCGAACCACGCCAGCTTCCGCTCGAAGTCCGCGTGCTCGAGGCTTTTCCCGTTGGGGCAGTAAAGTGTCGTAAACGAGAGCCCCCCGGCGCGCGCCGTGATCAGCCGCGAGCCGAAGTCTTCTTGTCCGGGGAGACCGCGCAGGGTCAACTCGGCGTCGGCTGCGGGCCCCTCGCGGCGCGCCAGGATCGCCACGCCGTTCCAGGCCTTCTGGCCGAAGCACAGCGCCTGGTAGCCCGCGGCTTCGAGTTCCGCGTGGGGGAACTGCTCGTCGCTGAGCTTCAATTCCTGTAGCCCGACGAGATCCGGTTGGCGTTCTGCCAGCCACGCCAGCAGGAAACCCTGGCGCGCACGCATCCCGTTGATGTTCCAGCTGGCGATGCGGATGGGGGGGCTCCTCGCTTCGGGGCCGACGGGCGAAGGGCGGCCCCGGGAGTCGGTACGCGTGGCCGGAGTATACGTCAGCTCCTATTCTATTAGTGGACCGCGGGTTGGATTGCGCTCGCGTGATGCAATGCGCTCGCCCGTCGCAGCGGAGACTCCGGATGGCCTTCCCGCACCAGAAAACAGAGATCCCGCCCGCCGCGGAAGCGCTTCCGGGTCGCGCCGAAGCCATGCCGGTGGCGCCCGCGCACTTCGTACTCGGCGGGCCGCTGCAGCCTCCCTTCCCGGCGACCTGCGAGGAGGCGGTCTTTGGCCTCGGCTGTTTCTGGGGCGCCGAGCGCCGCTTCTGGGAATGCTCCGGCGTCTTCACCACGGCGGTCGGCTACGCCGGGGGCCACACGCAAAACCCCCACTACGAAGAGGTGTGCACGGGTCGCACCGGCCACAACGAGGTCGTGCGGGTGGTCTTCGAGCCGGCAGTGGTGAGCTACGCCGCGCTGCTCCGGCTCTTCTTCGAGAGCCACGACCCCACCCAGGGGATGCGCCAGGGGAACGATGTCGGCACCCAGTACCGCTCCGGGATCTACCTGCGAGAGGCGTCCCAGCAAGACGAAGCGAACGCGGCCCGCGACGCCTACCAGAGCAAGCTGCGAGCCGCCGGGCTAGGCCCCGTCACCACCGAAATCGTCGAGGCGAAGCTCTTCTATTACGCCGAGGACTACCACCAGCAGTACCTGGCGAAGAACCCCCAGGGCTACTGCGGCCTCGACGGCACCGGTGTCGTCTTCGACTGAGCGCCGCCCGGCCCCGAGCGCTATTGCCGGGCTTCGAAATCTTCCGAGGCGACCTGGATCATTTTGAGAGCGCTGGCGCGCGAGCCGAAACCGAGCACGATCTGGTCGTTTCCGCCGGTGTAATTGCTGAACCAGGTCTTGAGGATCAAGGTCGACCCGGGGAACTGCTTTTCGAGTTCGTCGATGTCGAGTGCGTTCTTGAAATGCGAGTCCGCGCGCACCGCGATGATCTTGTCGTCCTGCTCGCCGTGATCGAGCATCCGCAGCATGCCGATCGGGTAGGCGCGGATCACGTGGCCGCGGGGTACTGCCGAGCCGATCACGATGGCGTCGAGCGGCGCGTTGTCGCCCCCGTGCTTCGGGTCAAGGAAGGTGCGGGGGACCATCCCGTAGTTGCCGGGGTAGGGCAGGTAGCGAATCGTGCGCGGCGCGTTGCCGGTGAACTCGCGCACCATCACGCCCGCCTCGTTCACTTCCCACTTTTCGTTGGTGCCGGCGGGCACTTCCACCACCACGTTGATCGTGCCGTCGTCGTTGAGCGCGCGGATTGCGCTGGTCAGGTTCTGGTTGGCGACGAGGGTGTCGGCGTTTTCCTGGCGTAGGCCCGTCACGCCCGGGTGTCCGCTCCCGGCGCCCGGCGCGCAGCCCGCGGCGAGCAGCGAGAAGAGCGCGAGCGAGACAAGCGCAGCGCGCTGCAGGTGGGGGAGGCCTCCGGAGTGCGCGTGTTGATTCATGGAGGTGTTCTAGCCCATCGGCCCGGGCCCCGCGAAGGCCCGCGGCGCGGGACCGCCGCGGTGCAGGACCGTCCTCGCCTGTGTCCCCGAGGCCCGTGCATCGCGCCTGCCCTTTCGCTTCGCCCCGGGTGCCGGGGGTGGCGTCGTGGCGCTGTAGCCGCAGCGCAGGGTGCGGCGGTCGACACCCCTCAGGTTCGGCGTCGGGTGGCCGAAACGAGATCGCCAGAAGGCAGGGCTGCGAAGCCCCGGACCGGGAGGGTCCACGAGGAGAACAGCATGTTTAGGGTCCGCACCCCGCAGCCGCGTACGCAACCTCGCTTCCGCCCCCTGGCGTCGGCGTTGGTGCTGCTGGCGGGGCTCGTAGCCTCCCCCGCCGCGCTCGCCTTGGGCGCCGAGGCGACTTCCTTTAGACCGCAGCTCGAGAGGCACGCGCCGCGTGACAGATCG
>CAJXIC010000122.1 GCA_913054385.1 uncultured Pseudomonadota bacterium | reverse complement strand
CTCCTGGAGTTCCTTCTCCATCTGCTGGAGACGCTCGATCTTCGGCTGGAGTTGAGACTGCGCCGAGCGGAGCTTCTGCTCGAGGGTTTCTTTGGCCTTCTTCCCCATTTCGGTGGAGACGATCGCCTGCTGGGTATCGACGATTCCGATCTTCCCGGTTTCGGCAGAAACACTGCTCGCGAGCAGCACGCAGATCGCGACGAGGGCGAGGGTCATTCTGGAAAGCATGGAATCGGATCTCCCTTGGACGGATGGCTTCGAAGGATCTAGAGGCCCACGCCGCCGACCGAGAACTCGAAGACCGGGCTCTTTTCGATGGAGAGTGGATCTAGCGGGAACCCGAGGACGACCTGTAGGGGCCCGAAGGGGGAAAACCATAGCAGGCCCGCACCGGTACCAAAACGCCACTCGCGCACGTCAAAGAGGTTCTCGTTCTCCGCGAAGGCGTTGCCCATGTCGACGAAGAGGATCGCGAGAAGGCCGAGTTCCTGGGACACCGGGAAGCGGTATTCGAAGCTGCTCGAAATGAAGCTCGAGCCGCCCACGACGTCGGTGTAGTCGATCTGGGCAAAATCCTTCTTGTCCGTGAGGCTGTTGCACTTCCCGGGCGTGCTCTCACCGTCGGAGTTGACGCAGTCTGCGACATAGCGACCGCTGGCGTCGAGTCGAACTTGCCGACCGAAGGGGAAGTACTCGTTGCCGGTGCGCAGGTCCTGGAAGAGGAGCGAGCGCCGCGGGCCCACCGACCGCGCTTCAAAACCGCGCAACTGGAAGGAACCAATGCCGCCGAGGAAGTAGCGCTCGGTGAGCGGCAGCTTGAGGTCGGTGTCGATCGCGTTCAGCGGCTGGATCTCGGATCCGCAACCCAGCGTGAGGCAGCCGCCACTGAGAACCGGTGCGCCGAAGTCGCTGACGTCGTTGAAGGGAATCGTGTAACCGATCCGCGTGCTCACCACGAAGGTCGAGCGCTCGAAGAGCCACGACGGGGCCCCGAGATACGCCGCAAACCGGGCCTCGGCTCGCAAGAATTTCGTGAAGCCACCGATCCCCGCATACTCCAGGGTGGCGCCCCAGTTGAAGCCCGAGGTCGGCGCAAAGCGATCATCTCGGGTATCGCTGCGCACCGAGAGCCCGAGGAGGCTCGTCACTTCACCGCCGGCCTGAAGTTCCCGAATGATCGTCGCCGCGCCCAGCGACGACGAATCCTTCTCGATCTCCCGGGAGGACAGGCTGTAGCGGATGAAGCCGCGGATGCGGTTGTCTTCGCTGAGCGAGTGACCAAAGCTGATATCCGCCCCGTACTGGCTCTGGCTGAAGTTCTCGTACCGCAATTCGGTCAGGTAGAAGGTCGAGCCGAAGCTGAACTGGCTCCCGAGGAAATACGGGTCGGTGAACGAGATATAGAAGCGGTTCGTCCCCTGCTTCGTGGGACCGAAGTCCGCGGTCAGGTTCACGCCGTAGCCGCGGCCAAGGAGATTCGACTGGGCCAGGGAGACCGTCAGCACGATCGAATCTTGCGAGGAGTACCCCGCGCCGAAGCTGAAGCTCCCGGTCGGGCGCTCGACCACCGTCACATCGAGATCGAGCTGCGAGGGGTCTTCGGTGGGCTTCGGCTCGAAGCTGACATCTTCGAAGAAATTCAGGTTCCGAACCCGGACATCGGAGAGCCGGAGCGAGCGAGCGGAATAGAGTTCGCCCTCGGTGACGCGCATCTCGCGCCGAATCACGTGATCCACGGTGCGGGTATTTCCGGAGACATTGATCTTCCGGATGAAGTAGAGCGGCCCCTTTTTGACCCGGAAGGTAATGTCGACGGTATCGTCGGCCTGGGAGAGCTGGGTATCGGGCTGCACCGATGCGAAGTAGAAGCCGCGGTCGGTGTAGAAGCGCTCGAGTTCTTCGACGTCCTCGGTCAGGTGTGAACGGTTGAAGATCTCGCCGGATTCGAGGTTCAGGAATTCACGCAGCGCCACCAGGTCGACGGTGCGATCGCCCTCGACGTCGATCTTCCCCACGTGAAACTGCGGCCCTTCGCGGATCGGAACCGTGACCGTGAGCCCGTCCTGGGCGGGGTCGACGATGGGCTCGCCCACTTCGACCTGGAGATAGCCGTCGTCGGTGTAGAGTTTCTCCACCGAGCGAAGGTCCCGCAGGAAGACCGGCTCCGAGTACGTCCCCGACTTGTCGTACCAACTCGTGGCGTAGGACCAGAAACGCCAGCGTTTCGTGGCGAAGCCGCTTTCGAGTTCCTCATCCGAGAAGGCCGCGTTGCCGTCAAAGATGATCTTCGTGAGCCGCAGCTTCTCATTTTCACGCACGTCGAAATTGATGGCGACGGAACCTTCGGAGAGCGGGTCGACGGTGTACCGCACCGATGCGAGGTAGTACCCCTCTGCCCGGTAGAGCGCCTCGATTCGCTCCTGGTTCTCAAAGAGCAGTGGATAGTCGAGAGTCGATCCCGTCGTGAGCGAAAGCGCCTCGCGAATCTTCTCGCTCTCGACGCTTTCGTTGCCGATGATCGAGATCTGCCGAACCACCGGGTTCTCCTCGACCTGGAAGGTCAGGATCACGCCCTCCTTCCCCTGGCTCTTGGTCACCGTCACGTGTCCGAAGAAACCAAGCCCGTAGACGTTCTTCACGTCATCGGCGAGTTTCGCGCGGTCAATCGCCTCGCCCACTTTCGTCTTGATCCGAGCTCGAATGGCATCGGTCTCGATGCGACGGTTCCCCTCGATCCGGATCGCCTCAATTTTCTCGCCCGCCGCTTCTTTTACGCGATCACCGTAGAGCTGGCCGGTGGGGTTCACAGCGAAAATGAGTTCGACCCCATCCGCTGTCCGTTGGACGCTGATCGAAACCGTTGCAATGTCAGAACGCGCCTCGATGCGCTCGCGGTCGCGGCGGGCGATCTGGGAGCTGTAGACCTCCCCGGTCTTCGAATCGAGGAGCGCACCCAACTCTTCTTCGAGGTCGCCTGCGCCGACGATGAACACGGTCTTGATGTGACCGGCGGTGGCCCCCGAGAGAACGCCGGCCACGCGGTCGATGAGTTCGTCGAGGTGCCCCTGAAGCTCTTCCTCGCTCTCGGCTGTGATCACGATCGTCTGGCTCCGAAGGTCGGAGGACGAAGGCGTCACCCGGAGGTCGAGACTGAAGCGCCCGGCGAGTTCCGTGAGGCTCCCGGTCACGACCGCGCGAACCCCGGCGCGGTCGGCAATCTTTCGCAACTCGGCGTCGGAAAGGTCTCCCGGTGTCGAGCCCATGGCCGCCCGGATCGGTCCCGAGTCGACGACCACCACGTTCGGCTCGCGGGCCTCGAGCCGGGTCGCGATCAACTGGCCCAGGGACTCGGTCAGCGGGCCGAGCGAGCGAGCGCTGTGGATGCGGATCGGAAGAATCGCCACGCGAATCAAGGGCCCCGCCGCGGGGGCTGTCGCCGCGCCCTTGGCAACGGGCGCGTCCACCGCGACGCTCTCCGCCGCAGCAGGCGGGGGCGCGGGCGACTGCGCGAGGGCCGGCGTGAAGAACCCGACGATTGCGCCCACGAGGACGATCCGGCGAAGTGCACCCGCGATTCGCGGCAACGACACGGACCTCCTTCGGCAGCAGGCAGGCTGCTGCGTGCGCCAGGGAGCCACCCCCCTCGGCAACCAGCCCATCGCGCAGTTCGCGCACCCGGACGGTGCCCAGGCTGCGCGCCCGATGAGCGCTGGCGCGCCCGAGTCTAGGCGACCCCACGGCCGGGTCGCAAGCGAGGCACGCGAATGATTCTCTTTCTGTTCTGGTGACTTAGCCCGACGTTCGCGCACTCGAAGCGGCCCGCGGCTCGGCGCGGCCGCGGCGGATCTCGAGCCTCCGCCCAAGCCTCGCAGCGATGCGCTCGTTGTGGGTCACCACCACGATCGTAGTTCCGCGCGAGCGGTTCATTGAAAGCAGCAGATTGGCGATCTGGTCGCCGCTTTCGGGGTCAAGGTTCCCGGTCGGTTCGTCTGCGAGGACCAGCGGCGGATCGAGCACCAGCGCCCGCGCCACCGCCACGCGCTGCCGCTCGCCGCCGGAGAGCTTGGTCACGGGCTGATCCAGGCGATGCCCAAGGCCCACGTCCTCGAGAATTGTGCGTGCGCGCGCGCGCACCTCGGCAGGCGGAAGGCCGGCGATTCGCCCGGGCATCATCACGTTCTCGAGACTGCTGAACTCCGGCAGCAGGTGATGAAACTGGAAGACGAAGCCCACGGTCGCGTTGCGAAGCCGTGCCAGCGAAATCGGATCCTTCAGGAAGGCATCTTCGCCGCCGATCCAGACTCGTCCCCGAGTCGGACGATCAAGGGTGCCCAGGATATGCAACAGCGTGCTCTTGCCGACGCCGGACTCGCCGGTCACCGCGACCGTTTCCCCGCGGCGAATCTCGAGATCGATCCCGGAGAGAACCTCGATCACCGATTCGCCGATGGCGAAGCTCTTGCAGAGCCCCTCGGTACGCAGCAGGACGTCACTCATGGCGCAGGGCCTCGGCAGGGTCAAGACGAGCCCCCTGCCAGCTCGGTAGCAACGTAGCCCCCAGCGACAGGATCATTGCGATCGCTGCGACGATCGCGATCTGCAGAACGTCGACTTCCGTGGGCAGCGTCGAGAACTGGTAGATCGATGCCGGCAGCGTATCGATGCCGGTGATCGTCTCGATCAACGACTGGATCCACGCCAGGCGCGCGGTCACCGCGATGCCAGCGACGACGCCAATCGCGGTTCCGGCGAGGCCAATCAAGGTTCCCTCGAGGGCGAAGATCCTCTCGATCATCGAGTCCTCTGCACCGAGGGCCTTGAGGATCGCGATGTCCCCCGCCTTCTCCATGATCATCATGATCAGGGTCGCCACGATGACGAAGGCTGCCACGACCATGATCATGGTCAGCAGCAGGAACATCATCACCCGCTCGGTCTTCAGGGCCTGGAAGAAGGCCGGAAAGTATTCCTTCCAGTCCCTCGAGTAGAAGCCATCCCCCAGCCTCTCGATCGCACCGAGGGCAACGACGCGCGAGCGATAGAAGTCGGTGGTGCGCGCGTCGACGCCGTCGACCACATCTCCCGAGCGCCTGAACGCCTGGGCCGCGGGCAGGTCGACGTAGGTGTAGATCTCGTCGTACTGGAAGAAAGAGGACTGGAAGATGCCGGCCACTTCGAAGCGCATCAGCCGCGGCGCGGGACCGAGCGGCGTCACCGGACCACCGAAGGGAGAGATCACCAGCATCGGGTCCCCCACCCCCACGCCGAGGGCCACCGCAAGCTGGGTGCCCACCAGGATGCCGGGGTCGCGGCTTTCGGGGTCGCCGGCTGCAGTCGCCGCGTCGTCGGACAACGACAAGGCCTCGATAGAACCCACCAGCAGGTCTTCCTCGAGGGAGGAGACGTCGGCGACCGAACGCGGATCGATCCCGCGCAGCTTCACGCTGAAGATGCCACCCTCGAAGCTGCGCACCATGCCCTCGGCCTCGAGAAACGGCGACGCCCCGGTGACCCCCTCGCTACCGCGAATCGCTTCCACCACGTCTTCGTAGTCCGAAAAGGGTCCGGCGATGTGGTGCGTGCTGAAGTGCGCCCGGTTCCCGAGGATCTCGTCGCGCCAGGTCTTCTCGAATCCGTTCATCACCGACAGTACGACGATGATCAGCCACACCCCGGCCGCAATGCCCGCAACGCAGATCGCAGTAATTGCCGAGATGAAGACCTGGCGACGCTGCGCCACCAGGTAGCGGGCCGCAATGAACCACTCGAGGCTGTGCCGGAGATCGAAGATGCCGGCGGCGGCCAGCGGGACGAGCCCGACGAGGATGGCAGTCAACAATCCCCCCAGCAGACCCATGGCCACGAGGGCGACCGGTTCCGGCTGCCAGAATCCGAAGAGTGCGCCGGCGAAAAGGCCGAGAAGCAGCGCACGCGAAAGCCGTTTCCCCACGGCGCGCCGCGCGTATGCCATCGCCGCGTAGAGGAGCCCCGCCGAACCGATGCCCACGACGGCCGGGAGAGGACTCGAAGCGCCGCCCAACAGCCCGCCCGTGCCAAGGCCCAGCACTGCGATCGCGCCGGCCGCGAGCGCCTCCGATCGGATGCGCGTGAGGGCAAAGCGCGTCGCGCCGGTCCCCACGGCTACCAGCACCCCTGCAGCGCCCCACCCGAAAAGCATTTCGCGCAGACCAGAGGCTCCCCCAACGTCGCCGCGCTCGGCCCGCGTAAATTCGAAGAAGGCGTAGCCCACCCAGGCGGCGGAGATCGCAACGAAGCCGAGGATCGAAACCCGGCTCTTTGCGACCCGCGCGAAGCGCTCGAGCACCACCACCGCCGACGCCAGGTAGAAAAGCGTGAGGACCCCAATGGCCACCGCCAGCACGACGATGAAGACCAGTGCCAGCGAGCCGCCGGCCGCGCCCAGCCAGTCGCCGATCCGAACCGCGAGATCCAACTAGCCCTCCGGCCGCACGTGGGGGAAGAGAACG
>CAJXIC010000121.1 GCA_913054385.1 uncultured Pseudomonadota bacterium | reverse complement strand
AACCCGGAGAATCAAGTGCTCGCCGAGAGCCGAGGGCGCCTGCTGATCGAACGCGGCCGGGCCGACGAATTTCTCGCGGGGGGCGCCCGCTTGCAACCCGAGATCTGGGAGTCTCGCGCGTATGTCCTATTGCGGGCGCACGCGCTGCGCAACCTCGAGAGGCCATCCGAGGCCGCTGATCTATTGCAGCGGAACCTCGTCCGGGACGCCGACGATCTCGAAACCCTCACCGATTTCGCGGCGGCGCTGCTGCTGGCAGAGCGCAACACCGAAGCCCTCGAGGCGTACGAACGACTCGTGACCCATGATCCGCGCAGCACTGTCGCCCGGATCAATCTCGCGAACCTCCTGACGAAGGCCGGCCACCACGACCTGGCGGCCTCGCACCTCGAAACTCTGCTCGCTTTCGCCGCAGGCGACGCGAAAGGCCACAACAACCTCGGCATCGTCTACGCGAAACTCGGTCGCTTCGATGAGGCGATAACCCACCTCGAACGCTCGCTCGAACTTCTCGGGCCCGGCGCCGACTCCTCGATCCCGCTGCAGATGATCGAAGCGCTGCGAAACGCGCCGACGATCTACCTCGAGAACGAAAACTGAGAAAGCGCCTGGCGCCCGCCCGAAACTAAAAGCGGATCACGCTGCGGATTGCCTTGCCCTCGCGCATCCCGTCGAAGGCGCGGTTGATTTCTTCAAGGGGAAGCGTCTCGCTGACGAGCGGGTCGATCGCGATGCGACCAGACATGTAGCGATCGACAAAGCCGGGGAGCTGCGTCCGCCCGCGCGTACCGCCGAATGCACTTCCGCGCCATGATCGCCCGGTCACCAACAGGAAGGGGCGCGCGTGGATTTCCTGGCCGGCGCCCGCGACCCCGATGATGATCGACTCTCCCCAACCCTTGTGCGCACAGGCCAGCGCCTCTCCCATCAGATCGACATTGCCGACACACTCAAACGAATAGTCGACCCCGCCACCGGTCAGCTCGACGATGTGTTCGGCAAGGGATCCCCCGATGCCTCCCGGGTCGACGCAATCGGTGGCACCGAGTTGGCGAGCGAGTTCGAACTTCGCGGGGTTCGTATCCACCGCCAGGATCCGCTCGGCTCCGGCCATCACCGCGCCTTGCACGACCGACAGCCCCACCCCACCGAGACCGAAGACGGCGACACTCGATCCGGGTTCGACCTTGGCGGTGTGGAGCACGGCCCCAATCCCGGTGGTGATGCCACAGCCGAGCAGACACACCTTGTCCAGCGGCGCGTCCTCGCGGATCTTCGCGAGGGCAATCTCGGGCACGACGGCGTACTCGGAGAAGGTCGATGTCCCCATGTAGTGATGCAGCGGACGGCCGCGGTAGGAGAGGCGGCTCGAGCCGTCGGGCATCTGGCCCCGCCCCTGGGTCTCGCGGATACGGCCGCAGAGGTTCGTCTTTCCAGAGAGGCAAAATTCGCATTCGCGACATTCGGGGATGTAGAGGGGGATCACGTGGTCGCCGGCACGCAGTCCGCGGACCCCCGGGCCCACCTCCTCGACGACTCCGGCTCCCTCGTGGCCGAGAACCACGGGAAAGAGGCCCTCGGGGTCGGCACCCGAGAGCGTGAAGGCGTCGGTGTGACAGACCCCGGTGGCAACCAGCCGCACCAGGCATTCGCCTTCGCGGGGCCCCTCGACGTCGATTTCGTCGACAACGAGCGGCTCCTTCGGCTCGAGGCAGATAGCAGCGCGGGCCTTCATGACTTCTTCCTTCGCATCCGCGGAATCGAATTCGAACCTGCTGCGGGAACGAGCGCGAGGCGTTTCACGCCTCAGCGGCCATCGCACATCTGGGTGATGGCAGCGACCAACGCCAACAACACCCACACCACGTTGCCGCCGAGTCGAAACCACCAGGGACGGGTGGCTTCGTCGGCCGGAGCCCCCTCATCGGTCCCGGCATCTGCGCCGCGCCGCACTTCACTTTCGGAATCGGAGAGTTCAGGGAAGGGGAGGGATCCCTCGAAAGAGCCCTCCGGGTCGCGCGAAGTCGGGCGCAAACCTCCGCCACGCGGAATCCGGCCACCACAGTGAAGACAGCTGCGCGTCCCGGGCGCAAAGCTCACGTCGCAACTCGGGCAGCGAACCTCGTAGAACTCGCCAGCGTTCATCGCGCCAGTCTAGTGGACACCGGAGGTGGAGATCAGGGCAGCCGGTTCGACCCCGAGTCCGCGCACGGCGTGATCCCACATCGAGGCCTCGGGCACACCAAAAAAGGCGTCGGGCGTGCCCGGCGTGACGAGCCAGGAGCCCGAAGCGAGTTCTTCTTCGAGTTGCCCCGGACCCCAGCCCGCATAGCCCAGGAAGAAGCGCAGCGAGGGCGGAGGCGCCTCGGCCAGGGCTTCGAGGACCCTCAGCGACCCGGCGAAGGCGAATCCGTTCGGCAAGCTCGTGGCTTCGTCTTCGTCGAAGTCAATGCTGGCGCCGCGCGGAAAGAGGACCCATCCCGAGTTCGGTTGCACCGGTCCACCCCAGTGGATCCGCATTTCGGGGTTTCCCTTCCAGCAGACAGCCAGGCTCTCGAAGAGATCCGAGGCCTGGAGTTCGACCGGCCGATTCACCACGACACCGAAGGCGCCCTCGGCGTCGTGATGCACGAGCAACACCACCGACCGAACGAAATTCGGATCCTGAAGCTGCGGCATCGCGACCAGCAGCTTTGATGCGAGTCCATCGTTGGGCACGCTGCGAAGGTAGCAGTCGGCCCTGCGGTCGCCCTGTCGGGTGGTTGGCTCCCCAGAGCCCATTCCCCGCCCTAAAGAGCGACCACCTCGAGGACCTCGGGGATCTCCTCCTTGAGTCGCGCTTCGATCCCCATCTTCAGGGTGGCAGTCGAACTCGGGCAGCCGGCACAGGCACCCTGGAGGTAGACCTCGACGATCCCGTCGCGAAAATCCGCGAAGACAATTTCGCCGCCATCCTGGGCGACGTAGGGCTGGATGTCGCGATCAAGAATTTTGCGAATCCTTGAAACGACTTCTGATTCATCCCCGCGCGCGGGTGGCTCGAAAGCTGCGCCGAGCGCGGGGGCGCCGCTGGCCGCCCAGTCCTTGATCGCATCGACGATGGCGGCGGCAAGCTCGCTCCAGTCGCGCCCCGTGTCCTTCGTGACTGTCACGAAATCGGAACCGAGGAAGATGCTTTCGATTCCCTCCACCTGGAAGAGCCTGGCACCGAGGGGAGAGACCTCGGAAGCGGGAGCCTCGCGGAACGCCGCGCGGCCGGCCTCGCCTGCAACCGCCTGCCCGAGCACCCACTTGATGCTCTGGGGGTTGGGTGTGCGTTCGGCGTGCATGCGAAATCCGGGGTCCATGGCGTCCTTCGTTTCCCTCTCGCCCCTCAGCCTGGGGGCGCACCGGGGTCTGGATCAGGGCCTGGCGGCGGCCCGAAACCGGGGCGAAAAGAGCAGCGCCTCGGCGTCTGCGAGAGTAGCGACTTCGAAACCCGCTGCGCGGGCCCCCGCCTCCTCGCGAGGGCCGTTGTAGCCCCACGAGGCCAGCACGCATTCCACGCCGAGGCTCGCCACGTCCTCGAGGTGATTCAACTTGTCGTCGACGAATCGAAGCTGCTCGAAAGCGCAGCCGAACTTTTCGCGAATCCGTTCGAGGTGAGCGCGCTTTCTGACTCCGACCTCCTTGTCGAAGATCCGATCGTCCGGAAAGTGCCCATCCAGGCCGTAGTCGTGTAGGAGCCTGCGCACCGAGAGCCGGTCCTTGGCCGTGGCAATCACCATTTTCGGCTTGCCCGAACTCAAGCGCAGCGCGTCGACGATTGCGGGGTAGGGGCGCATGCAATTTCGCCACGCCTCCGGGTCGCGCGCGGCAAAGGCGTGGCGAACTTCGTAGAAGCGGGTGTGGAAGTCAGCCAGAAACCCCGGGTCGAAACGGCTTCGGTACGCGTCGTATTCGTCCTGATCAAGAACAGCGATTCCCTCAGCGAGAGCATCGAGTGAAACCGCGAAATCTTCGGCGCGGTTGCCGAGGGGCATCCACTCGACGAAGGCCGCGTAGAGCGCCGCTGCCGGAGCGGCCTCGCGCCCCGGAGCGTCGAGGCCGGAGGCCGGTCGCAACTCGCGATAGGTCTCTTGCGCTACGACGAAGGCCTCGGGGGCCGAGTCCGAAATCACTCCGTCGAAATCAAGCACGACTGCAATCGGAAGCGGCGACATCTTCTTGGCGGGTGCGCTTCAGCGCACGATCACTTCCGGGGAAGCCGTACGGATTCCCGCGCCTTCTCCGAGAAGTGCCAGCACTTCGAGGACGTCGCCGTGAAGCTCGACATGGCGCATCTGCCGGGCGACCCGCCCGGGCAGAAGACGCGAACGGCGGTCGGCACCAAAGGGCCCGCGCTCCGAAAAGAGCCGCTTCGCATCGATCGCGCGCAGCGCCTCTTCGTCGGCGGCCTCGGGAATACAGTCCTTGACCCAGCGGCGGACGTCTCCCCGCGAGCGCGACTTCGGCACGCAGCGAAGGATGGCGGTGGGCACGAGGAGGTAGCTCTCGATATGACGCCGGGGCCAGGTATAAAACTCGATTCCCGGTTCGCCCTGCATGGCTTCCGCGGGCTCCGGCAGGCCATCGCGATCGAGCACGCAGAGGGCACGCACGACCTCGCCCCCCTCGCGCAAACGTCTGTGCCGATCGACCGCACGCGCGGGTTGTCGCCCGCCGAGGAGAACGGTGTGCCGATCGACCACCTTCGCGAGTTGGGGGGATACCCGTCGCGCCCAGCTGCGAACGATGTCCCGATCGCGCGGGCCCTCGAGGTAGAGCGAGAAGCCACCGAGGGCGGGAGTGTTTCGCTTTCCCGATCCCGCCATCCGAGCGCCTCCCCTGCACGAGCCTTCGGCGGGCCAAGCCAGCCTCGGGGAAAGGATCGCGGACTGAAGACACCGATGCTACCCGCCAGCGCGCACCAGCACGGCCAGTGCCTCGACGTGAGGCGTCTGCGGGAAGAGGTCGAAACCTTCGAGCGACGCCAACCGATAACCCCGGTCCATCATCCGGGCGAGATCCCGGGCGAGAGTTGCCGGATCGCAGGAGAGGTAGACGATGCGATCGGCTCCCAGCTTTGAGATGCCATCAGCCACGTCGCGTTCCAGGCCGGTGCGGGGCGGGTCGACCACGACGCAGTTGGGAGCGTGCGAAGCCAGGCGCTTGATCGCGTCCGCGGCAGGCGATGCCACGACTTCGATATTCTCGATGCCCGCGGTGACACAGTTCGCCTCGAGATCCGAGACCGCCCTGCGGTTGGCCTCGACCGCAATCACCTTGTCGAATCGGCGCGACAAGGGCAGGGTGAAGAAACCCGCCCCCGAATGGAATTCGATCACCAGCCCGGCCTCGCTGCCCTCGGGCGCGGCCGACCTCAACACCGCGCGTACCAGATCCTCGAAGAAGTACGCATTCCCCTGCACGAAAACACCCGGCGACACCCGGACCCGCTCGCCCAGGGCGTTCACCGTCAGCGTCGGAGTTCGTCGCCAACCCTGCTCCGGTGCCGAAGGCGCCTCCACCGCGCGCACGACTTTGCCTTCGCCCGCCAAAAGCTCGAACTCGCTCTCGGCACGACGCGCCGAGGAGGTACCCACCAGTCGGCGCAACTCCGCATCGAGTTCGGGAGCCAGGATCGGGCACGAATCGATCGCGCAGATCTCGTTCGAACCCCTGCTGCGAAAACCCACTCGCGTGCCCGAGACCATGATGCGTGCGCGCGTTCGATAGCCGTAGGCGCCTCGAGAAGCCCGTACCACCACTTCGTCGGGCGGCAGGAAGCCACCAATTCTCTCGATGGCATCCCGCAATATCCGGGTCTTGGCCTCGATCTGCGCCGGGTAGTCGATGTGCTGCCAGCTGCAGCCGCCACACTTTCCGAAGACCGCGCAGGGGGGCGCCACCCGAGCGCTTCCCGCCTCCCGCAACTCGAGGACGCTTGCGCGCGCAAAATTCTTCCCCTGGTGGTCGATTCGCAGGCTCACGCGATCCCCGGGGCAGGTCTCGCGAACGAAA
The DNA here is from genome assembly GCA_913054385.1 of uncultured Pseudomonadota bacterium. GTDB lineage: Bacteria > Myxococcota_A > UBA9160 > UBA9160 > UBA4427 > JAYGCV01. The sequence goes on along the minus strand of CAJXIC010000121.1, from coordinate 461 downwards.
ACCACGCGTCCATCGTCGAGATGTGCGACGCCATCGCCCCCAGCCGCAAGGGACTCGATCACCACCTCCGGCGCAGCCACGCCAGCGCCTACTGTGACGGCCTGGGCAGCGCGTCGAGCCGGAGCACCAGCGTTTCGTCGGGGTTGACCACCCAGTCCCAGAGGTTTTCGGCAATGCCGTATTTGAGAGCCATGGCGCGATCCACCCGCTGCCTGAAAAGCGGGTCCGCCTGCACGGTCGCGCGCACCGACGAAGTTCCCGCTTCTCTCCGTAGCTCGATCTCGGAACCCGCCAGCACCCTGGAAACCCAGTCGGCGTCGCGGTTGTTGGCACGCAGGTAGAGAACGCCATCGATTTCGACGATCCAGACGTCGACGTCGGAGACCTGTCCGCTCGCGTCCCGGGATTCGAGGTGGGCCACTTCGCCTTCGTCGAGTACGAGGCTCAGAAGAACCGCGCCC
>CAJXIC010000120.1 GCA_913054385.1 uncultured Pseudomonadota bacterium | reverse complement strand
TCGCGGGAACCCACGTGACCCGAATCGAGATTTCGAGAGTGGTCGTCAGGCGGGACGGGAAACGCGCCGGCAGGAAGCAGCAAGGAGCAGGGTGAGCGCAAAACACTTCGTCGAGTCAATTGTTCGCTACCCCGTGAAGAGCATGCAGGGGGAGCCCTGCGAATCGGTGTGGCTCGGCGCTGCGGGCATCCCCGGCGATCGCGCCTGGGCGCTGCGGGACGAAGTCCGCGGCGGGCTTCGCGGGGCCAAGAAGATCCCCGCGTTGATGCAGCTCGCCGCGCGCTACCTCGAGGAACCGAGAGAGGGCGCCGTGCCGCCGCCCGAAATTTCGCTCCCGGGCGGCGAGGCCTTCCTGGCCGACGACGCTTCCGCGTCGGGGCGCGTGAGCGAAGCCGTCGGGCACGCGGTCAGCCTGTGGCCGCTGCTGCCGGCCGAGGCACAGGACCACTACCGGCGCGGCGCGCCGGACGATCCGGACTTCGAAGTCGAGATGCGCGCGCTCTTCGGGCGCACCGCGGACGAACCGCTGCCCGACTTCACGAAGTTCCCGACCGAACTCTTCGAGTTCGAGTCGATCCCGGGAACCTACTTCGACGCCTTTCCGCTGCTGCTGCTGACGCGGCGCTCGCTCGACACCCTGGCCGCTCGCGCCCCGGATTCGAAGATCGACGTCCGCCGCTTTCGCCCGAACCTGCTGATCGCCGGCGGGGACCCAGCGGATTTCCCCGAGATCGCCTGGGTCGGCAAGCGCGTCGCGATTGGCGAAGCCGAACTCGCGATCACCGTCGATTGTCCGCGCTGCGTGATGACGACACACGGCTTCGCCGATCTGCCGCGCGACACCCAGATCATGCGAAGCCTCGTGCGCGAAGCAGGCGGCAGCCTCGGTGTCTACGCGAGCGTCGAAACGCCGGGAAACATCCGGGTCGGCGACGAGGTCCGGGTTCTGGGCTAGCGCGGTACCGGGATCCTTCGCCGGGCGAAGTGGTTGATTTCGCGAGCCATTCGGGTCGGCCCCATGGCCTTCGCCCCCCGCTCTGTTGGCCCCGGAGCACCTCGGATACCCTCCCGACAGCTGGCCTCCCGTGCGGAGAGGTAGCCAAGCGGCTTACGGCAGCGGTCTTGAAAACCGCCAGGAGTGCAAGCTCCTCGAGGGTTCGAATCCCTCCCTCTCCGCCAGGGTCGCCCGCCTCCGATTCGCTGTTCCCCGAACCGCCAGGAAGGAAGCACCCCGTGATCGGATTCAAGCTGGCGCTGCTTCTCGCGGTGCTCGCGGCGGGCTATGCCGGGGGCGCCCTGGCGCTGCGCCGGGGCGGCGGTGCGGGCGAGACGCGCCGTCTGGCGCTGGGCAACGCCTTCGCGGCCGGAGTCTTCCTGGGCGCCGGTCTGATCCACTTGCTACCCGCTGCCGCGACGGGCTGGGCAGAGCTCGGCTTCGCCTACCCCATGGCCTATCTGCTGGCGACGGTCGCCTTCGTCGCGATGTTGCTCTTCGAGCACGTGTTGATCCCCGAGCACGAGCACCACGGGGTGCACGAGCCGTCGGGCCACAGCTTCGATCCTCTGGGAGATGCGGCGGGCGCCGGGTGGGCGGCCTACGTGGTGCTGGCGGCGCTTTCGGTGCACTCACTGCTGGCGGGGCTGGCGCTCGGGGCGGCGGGCAGCGTCTCGGGGGCGCTGGTGATCTTCGTCGCCATCCTGGCCCACAAGTCGAGCGCGGGTTTCGCGTTGGGTGTGAGTCTGGTGCGCTCTTCGATCGAGCGCCGCCGCCGCTGGGCGCTGCTCTCGTTTTTTGCCTTTTCGACGCCGCTCGGGATCGGACTGGGGGCGCTGATGAACGTGGCCCTCGAGGGCCGCGCTCAGCACGTGGCCGAAGCGAGCTTCCTGGCGCTGGCCGCGGGTACCTTCGTCTACGTCGCCACCTTCGACATCCTGCGCGACGAGTTCCTCGAGCCGGCCGGGCGGGGCGCGAAATGGTGGCTCGTGACCGCCGGGGCCGCGTTGATGGGGGCGGTGGCGATCGTGATCTAGCCGGGACGGGGGCCGGGTTTTCGCTGCCCGGCGCACGGGGACAGGCTAATCTCCGGGCCCCGGAGAGGTGGCCGAGCTGGCTGAAGGCGCTCCCCTGCTAAGGGAGTATAGGCTTATCCCCTATCGAGGGTTCGAATCCCTCCCTCTCCGCCAGTTTGCCTGGGGGGTCGCGACGCGATCGGATCGCGCGGCCCCTCGATGCAGTCGATTTTCGGGAGAGATGGCCGAGTGGCTTAAGGCGCACGCTTGGAAAGCGTGTGTAGGGCAACCTACCGTGGGTTCGAATCCCACTCTCTCCGCCATGACCCCTCCCGCAAGGGGCGCTAGACTCGGCGCCCCCGAAGAAATTGGCGCCCGTAGCTCAGTTGGATAGAGCATCAGCTTGCGGAGCTGAGGGTCGCACGTTCGAGTCGTGCCGGGCGCGCCACTTCTTTTCCGAGAGCCCCTGCCAACCGCTGGCGGGGGCTCCCCTTTTTGGGCCGCGGGCGGCACAGGCGGCAGGCGCGAATCGAAGGCGCGCCGGTATGCTTTACGGGCCGCAACCCAAACAGCGAGGAGAGCCGAATGCCCCGGGCCACACTCGTCGTCCACTGCCCGGACCGGCCGGGCATCGTGGCCGCCCTGGCCGAGCGGCTCGCGAGCCTCGGCGGCAATATCACGCAGAACGACCAACACGTCGACGCCAGCGACGGCCAGTTTTTCCAGCGTACCTGCTTCGAATTGCTCGAAGAGGGGATCGGCCTCGACGCCGTGCGTGCTGGCATCGGGGAGGTCGCCGGGCGCTTCTCGATGCGGTGGGAGCTTTATCCGGCCGAAGCGGTGGCGAAGGTCGCGGTGATGGTTTCGCGCTTCGATCACTGCTTGCACGATCTGCTGCTGCGTCATCGCTCGGGCGAATTGAGTTGCGAGATCGCAATGATCGTGAGCAACCACCCCGATCTCGAACCCGTGGCGCAGCAGTTCGGCATCCCGTACCACGTCTTTCCGATCGCGAAGGCGACGAAGGCCGAGCAGGAGGCGCGCGAACTCGCGCTCTTCGCCGAAGCCGGGATCGATCTGATCGTGCTCGCGCGCTACATGCAGGTGCTCAGCGCTGACTTCATCCGCCACTACGAAGGGCGGATCATCAATATCCACCACTCGTTTCTGCCGGCCTTCGGTGGGGCGCGGCCCTACCGCCAGGCCCTCGAACGCGGGGTGAAGCTGATCGGCGCCACCGCGCACTACGCCACGGTGGACCTCGATGAGGGGCCGATCATCGCCCAGGGGGTGGTGGCGGTCTCGCACCGCGATTCGCTCGCCGACCTCACGCGCCGCGGGCGCGACGTCGAGCGCACCGTGCTCGGCGACGCCGTGCGCCTGCACCTCGAGCACCGGGTCTGTATCCACGGCAACCGCACAGTCGTCTTTGGCTGACCGCCGGAGCGGGGACGTTGTTGCTTTCCGGTCCTCGCGGCCCGCCGCGAGGACCGGAAAGCAACAAAGCAACAACGTCCCCGCTCCGGCGCGTCCCCGTTCGCGCGCCCGGGGGGGTCGCGAATCTCGGCCGAATGGGCTTAGCTCCGGGGTCGCGCCGGCAGGAGAACACTTCGATGAAGGATTTCAACGGGAAGATCGCCGTCGTCACCGGCGGCGGCACGGGCATGGGCCGCGAGTTGGTGCGCCAACTGTCGGCCGAGGGCTGTCACGTGGCCATGTGCGACGTCTCCGCCGAGGAGATGGAGCGCACCCAGAAGCAGGCGCTCGAGGAGGCGCCCGAGGGCACGCGGGTCACCACCTGCGTGGCGGACGTTTCCGACGAGGCGCAGGTGCTGGCCTTTCGCGATCACGTCGCCGCTGAGCATCAGACCGAGCACGTGAACCTCGTCTTCAACAATGCCGGCATCGGCGGTGCCGGCAGCATGCTCGTCGACACGCGCGAAACCTGGGAGATGACCTTCAACGTCTGCTGGTACGGGGTCTACTACGGCACGCGCGCATTCCTGCCGATGCTCGTGGCAAGCACCGAGGGTCACATCATCAATACCAGCAGCGTGAACGGGTTCTGGGCTTCCCTGGGTCCCATGACCTCCCACACTGCTTATAGTGCCGCCAAGTTCGCAGTGAAGGGTTTCACCGAGGCACTCGTCACCGATCTGCGCCTCAACGCGCCGCACGTGAAGGCCTCGGTGGTGATGCCGGGCCACATCGGCACCTCCATCGTGATCAACTCCGGTCGCATCCTCGGGCAGGATCCGAAGGAACTTTCGGACGAGCAGGTGGCCGTGGCGCGCGAGCGCATGGAAAAGATGGGACTGCCGGTGGCGAACGTCACCGACGACCAGATCCGCCAGGCGGTGATCCAGCGGGTCGAGGATTTCAAGGACAAGGCGCCGATGACCGCTGCCGAGGCCTCGAAGGTGATCCTCGACGGTGTGCGCGAAGAACGCTGGCGCATCCTCGTCGGCAAGGATGCACACGCCCTCGATCGACTGGTGCGTGAAGACCCGGAACTCGCTTACGAGCCGTCCTTCATGGAGCGGCTCCTGAAGGAAACCGAGTGGCAGTTGGGAGGCTAGTCCGGCGGATCGCTCGCCAGGGGATCGCGCTCGGATGAGTGCGCCCCCCCCGGCTTGGGATGTTCGCGGCCGCTCGGTGATGCTGACGGGCGCGAGTTCGGGCATCGGCCTGGCAGGCGCGCGCGCGCTGGCCGCTCTGGGTGCAAACCTGTGGCTCGTATGTCGCAGCCGAGAACGCGGTGAGGCCGCAGTGGCGGCTTGCGAAGCCGAGGGGGGCGGCGGGAAGACCCGTCTACTGCTCGCCGATCTCGCGAGCCAGGCTGCGATCCGCCGTCTTGCCGACGATTTCCTGCGCAGCGACGAACCCCTCCATGTGCTGGTGAACAACGCCGGGGCCGTCTTCTTCGAGCGCTTGCTCACCACCGACGGCATCGAGTCGACCTTCGCGGTGAACCATCTGGCGCCCTTTCTACTCACCAATCTCTTGTTGCCGCGGCTTCGCGAAAGCGCCCCCGCCCGCGTGATCACGGTTGCGTCGGCGGGGCATCGCACCGGCCGCATTCGCCTCGATGATCTCGAATCTAAACGGAAGTACCGCGCCTTCTCACAGTACGGCAACACCAAGCTCGCCAACGTGCTCTTCACCCACGAACTGGCGCGTCGCCTCGAGGGAGGCTCTGTCGTGGCGCACTCGCTGCACCCGGGCGTCGTCGACACCAACCTCGGGATGCAGAACAGCGGCTGGCTTCGCAACGTGTGGAAGGCCGTGCATCCGCTCTTCAGCCGACCCGAGACGGGGGCGCAGACCCTGGTGCACCTCGTCACCGCGCCCGAAGTGCAGAGCCAAAACGGCGGCTACTGGTCGAAATGCCGCCCCCAGCGCGCCGCGGCCCGGGGTCGCGACGACGCGATGGCCCAGGCATTGTGGCAAAAGAGTGTCGAACTGGTGGGCCTCGAGTCCGCCTGACGGGAGCGCTTTCCGGTGGGCGTCGCGCTCTTCGCTAGAGCCGCTCCGCCAGCAGCGCCAACACCTCGGCACTCGGCTGCGCGGGAAGGAAGACGCCGTCGCTGTGCGGCGGCCAGGCCATGAAGCGGCTCCAGCCCCAGAGCGCCGTGCCGAGAAAGGCCGGGTTTTCGCGCACGCCGCTCGCGTCGAGGGCGTCGAGGGCGGCGGCGACATAGTCCACCTGTCGAAAACCAGAAGCGACGCCCCGGTGGCGCGGCGCGTGACGCGCGTCACGCCGCCCCGGAATCAGCGCAGCTGCCGAAGCGAGGCCGCAAAGGCCTCGGCCATCTGCTGGTGTCCCTCGGCATTGGGGTGGATGTCGCCGCCGGGGAAGTGCCAGACCGGGTCGAGGACCGCGAAGAAGTCGGGTCCGCACGCCACGTTGCTGCGCTCGGCGCAGAGCGACTGAAGCACGGCGCGATATTCGACCAGCCGTTCGTGGTACCGGATGAAGACTGAGTCGGGGGGAATCGCGAGGATCACGTCGTCGACCCCGGCGTCGTCGAGAGCGTCGAGCAGTTCCTCGATGGCGAGTCGGAAGCTCTTTGTATCGACGCGACCCCGCAATTCCATGAAGCCCATGGCGTCATTGGTCCCGAGCAGCACCAAGGCTACGTCCGCGGGTAACTTCGGCAGCGCGCGATCTCGGAAGAGACCGCGCGGGACGGCATTGACCTTGTCGGTGTCGCAGAGGATGCCGGGCTTCGAGGTTGACCAATCGATGGCGGAAGCCCCGCCGCAGGCGACGCTCTCGATCTCGTAACCCTCGCCCAGGAGTGCCGAGAGTCCATCGACATAAGCTGGTCCGCGCACATCTCCCGTCACGAAGCGGCTTCCGTGAACGCTCAAGGAATCGCCGATCACCAGCACCTTGACGGGCCCGGACGGCCCGCACGCCGCGAACGTGGCGAAAGCGAAGAGCAGGGCGCAGCGCCGGAGCGCGCCGGTCTGCAGCTTCGCTTCAACCACGCGCGAGCGCCCTGAGCAACG
>CAJXIC010000119.1 GCA_913054385.1 uncultured Pseudomonadota bacterium | reverse complement strand
GAGGTTCTCCGAATCGATTTTGGGTGTGCCCAGGATGCCACGGGTCGAAAGAACGATTTCGCGGCCGCTGGTCTCGACGCCCCCGCAGACCCCCGACCCGCCGCCGTAGGGCACCACCGGGACACCGTGTTTGCGAGCGATCTCCAGACAGCGCACGACATCGGCGGTCTCGATGGCCCGCACCACCGCCAGCGGCGGCTCGGGCGCACGCTCTTCGAAGGCCCGGAGTTCGGCCAACACCCAGGAATCGCTTCGATGGGCTTCGCGCGTATCGAGATCGGTGTGCACGCGGTCGCCGAATGCCTTCCGCAGATCGCCAATCACATCGCTCATCTCCACCTCACCCCTCTCTTGCAAAATCAAGATCGCTCTCTCGGCGCCGACGCAGCGCCTCGACCTCGGACTGGGCGTGCGCCTCGCTCCAGCCGAGCAACTCCTTCATCGCCGCCGCGGCGGGCTGGAGCAGCGCATCACAGTGCTGCGGTTCGAAGTAGGCCACCCGACTGCGACGGTAGATGAAGTCCTCGAGGTTCAAAGCCGCCTCGAACTGGACGGCCCAGGCGACCTCTCCAGCGAGCACCGGCGCACCGGCGACCAACTGTTCGGCCCCCCGCGCCACGACCAGGGCGGCTTCACAGCCGTAGAGCCGCACCAGGCGCGAGGCCGTCGCCGGGTCGACGCTCGTCTCCTCGGAGAGCCCCAGCGCCAGCGCATCGAGGTCTCCCGAGAAGTCACCGCCGGGCAGCGGTGCTTCGTCGTCGGAGGGCGCGAGTCGGATCTCGAGCACAGCCGCAACGCGCTCGAGGATTTTTCTCGCCATCCCGCGGTATCCCGTCAACTTGCCCCCGACAATCGTGATCAGACCGCCTTCCCCCACGAAGATCTCGTCGCGGCGCGACACCTCGGTCGGCTTCTTTCCCTTTTGTGCCACCAGCGGCCGCAGGCCCGACCAGGCCGCGAGACACTCCTGCGGCGAAACGGGCTCGACCCGGAAGTGCTGCGAGAGCGGTGAGATCAGGTAGTCGACGTCTTCGGCGGTGATCTCGGGCCACCAGTCGGGCTCTGAAGACCAGGTGGTGTCGGTGGTGCCGACGTAGACCACATCGCCGCGCGGTACGACGAAGATCGAGCGGCGGTCGGCCATCCCGAGGATCACGAGGTGGCGGGCGGGGAGACGTTCTCGCGGGAGCACGACGTGGACCCCCTTCGAGAGTTGGAGAAGGTTCGCATGGCCCTTCCCGTTTTCGAGTTCTCGCAGTTGCGAGACCCATGGGCCCGTCGCGTTGACGACGCAGCGCGCGCGCACCGAGACGACCGCACCCGTCACGACGCATTGCGCTTCCACTCCGATGACCCGTCCGGCCTCTTTGAGAAGCTTTCCGACGCGCGCGCGATTTACGAGCATTGCACCACTACCCGCCGCCGCCCGCAGATTCGCCAGAACCAGCCGCGCGTCGTCGGTGGTGTATTCGCGGTAGGCGCAGGCGTGGGAATAGCGGCGCGTGTCGAGGGCCGGCTCGTTCTGGGCGATCGCCTCCCGGTCCCAGTTCGAGTGGCGGTCGGAGTCGGCCACGTTGCCCAGTTTTTCGTAGGCCGTTACAGCGGTTCGGAACTTGAGGTGGGTGGCACGGTTGCTACTGGGAATCACCATCCACGCCTTTTCGGCGAGGTGGGGAGCTTCGCGGTGGACGTGTACGCGTTCGCGCGCGGTTTCGCGCACCAGCTTCACGTCGCCCAGTGCCAGGTAGCGCAGACCCCCGTGGATCAGTTTCGACGAGCGCCCCGAAGTCCCCGACGCGAAATCTCCGGCCTCCAGCAGTGCGACGGAGAGACCCCTTCGCGCGGCTTCCCGCGCCAGGCCGGCACCGGTGATGCCGCCACCAATCACCAGGCAGTCGAACTCGCGTGCCTCAAGATCGGACAGTTGGCGATCGCGATCCGGGTTTGAAACGGGCGCGGGGGTACTCAACGCAGATCCCATCGGTTCGCGGCGACGCCACGGCCCGGCCGGAAGGGAAGGCCCTTCGTACGCTTCCGGGTCTGTTTCGGAGCATATCCGAAAGGCCACCGGAGGGCGCCTCGAAGCCCGCCACGCGGGCTCATCCCTCGATGCGCGCGTCGAGAACGCGCTTCAACCTCGAGGGCTCTCGGCGCAGGTGAAGGGAGCGCCCACCGGTCACCATCACCAGGCCCTTCTTCGCACCCTTCGGCTTTTTGACCTGCTTGATCGGGACAATGTGCACGTCGGCACTCGAGGCGTTCTTCTCCTTCGAGAAGTGCACCGCGAGTTCCGCCGCGTCGAGGAGCGAATCCGGCGGCGGATCGCTGCGGCCCCCGGTGCGCAGGATGACGTGGCTCCCGGGCGCACCATCGAGGTGGAAGAACAGATCCTTCCCGCGAGCCAGGCGGGTGGTCAAGTGGTCGTTGCCCTCGTCGCTGCGCCCCACCCAGATTTCGAGACCGTCCCGGCTGGCGTAACGCCTGGGAAGCAGCCTCCTCTCTACACCGCGAAGCACGCCGGGAAGCTTCGGCGCTTCGATCCCCACGGCTTCGCGAATCTTGGGGGGCGCGTGCCTGCGCAGAAGTGTTTTGACGGCCTCCGACGCAAGAAAGGCGTCGAAGGCCGCAGAGCCCGCCGGCTGTTCGGCGACTTCGACCTGCATCGCTTCGACACTGGCGACGCGCGCCCGCGCCTCGTCGACCTGCCCGCCGGCTTTGGTGAGGCGACGCACCAGCTTCTGGTAGCGCTTGAAAATCCGCGCGAGGTTCTGCTGGGGCGACAAGGTGGCGTCGAGCGCAATCCGGATCGCCTCCCCGCTTTCGTAGTCCTGTAGCGTGACCTCACTGGCCCCCGCCGGCACCTTGGACAAAGACCCCTTCAGGACTTCGCCTTCGCGCTGAAATCGACCCGCGTCGTCCGCCTCGGCCAGTTCCGACTCGATGCGATCGAGCCTGCGTTTCGCGAGTTTTGCCTCCTTGCGCAACACCTGCAGCACGCGACGCTTACGGCTCTCCGCGTCGCTCTCGGCTTCGAGCGGAGCGTAATGTGCCTCCAGCGCTGCCAGGTAGGCGTCGTCCTCGCATTCGGCGAAGCGATCGGCAGGCTCTTCGGTGTCGGCCGAAGCTCGCGGGGGCGGATCCGCAAAGGGCAACCCGATTGAGAGACTTCGGCGCGTCTGCTCGAGGGGCCGCAGGGCTGCACGCAGTACGCCTTCGGCATCGAGAAGGTAGAGGTTGCTGCGGTTCCCCATCAACGAGAGAACCAGCTCGAAGATTCCGTCCTTCCCCTCGAAGCGCAGCGCCAATTGGCGGAGATCTCCCCGGACCACGGCCGCACGGAGGCGCGCGCCGTCGAGGCGCGGCTTCAGCACCTGCGCAAAGCGGGGGGGCGCTTCCGGCGCGCGCGCGCTGCGCGGGAGTTCGGAGACGCGGCCGGTTTGGGGGGCGCAGCAGAGCAGAAGATGGTGCTTTCCACCGCCGGCGTCGCCGGGCCCTGAGACGTAGAGCGAGAGCTGGATCCGAAAAGGCTGGGCTTCGACAATTTTTTCGACCCGCGCACCCTGGAAGCGCTCTTCGAGAATCGAAGCCGCGCGTGCGACCTCCGCTGCGTTCAACATCCCGGTTGCCTCATCCCTGGCACGCGGGGCAATAGTGGGAACTGCGCTGGCCGATCACCCGGCGCCGGATAGGCGTGGCACATTCCAGGCAGGCTTCACCGGTGCGTCCATAGACCCGCCGCTCGTCCTGGAAGCGCCCGTCCTCCCCATCGGGGGAAACGTAGTCGCTGATGCTCGACCCTCCGGTCTCGATCGATCGCCGCAGCACGCTGCGGAGCGCCGCGGCGATGGCATCGAATTCTCGGCGGGTCACCCGGTGCACCCCGCGCCCGGGCCTCACGCCAGCGCGGAAGAGCGCCTCGTCGGCGTAGATGTTCCCAACACCCGCGAGCACCCTTTGATCGAGGAGAAAGGATTTCACGGGAGCGCGGCGCCCTCGTGCCGACTCGCGCAGCAATCCCCCATCGGCTTCGAGAGCATCCGGGCCGAGCCGGTCGATGCGCGGATGACTCTCTCCCGGTTCGAGCAGGAGCACCTTCCCAAATTTCCGGACATCTCGAAAATACACCTCGGGCGCACCGTCCTCGAACGCAAGCGCCAGGTGAGTATGCTTGTCGGGTCGAAAATTCGCCTGCTCCCCGGGAGCGAGCGCGGCGCGTGCCGTGGCCGAGAGGAAGCGAGGGCTGCGAGCGTCGCTCGAAAAAAGCTGCCCCGTCATACCGAGATGCAGGAGCAGGCGCGAGCCCACATCGAGATCCGCCAAGAGGTACTTTCCGCGGCGAAAAAGGGACTCGATGCGACGGCCCACGAGTCGCTCGCGCAGCTGTCTCGGCGGGGTCAAGAAGAAATAGCTCGGACCCGTCGTATCGACCCGGGCGATCCGCCGACCGACCAGGCGCGGCTCAATCCGGCGACGCGTCACCTCGACTTCGGGCAGCTCGGGCATGGGAGACCTCCGCAGTAAAGGCCCGGCACAGTTTAGCCTGCGGCGACACGTTGGCAGCCGGCTGGTAACCTCCCGTCGGAACCGCAGAGGCGTCCCCGCCAAGGAACCGCTCCCGTGACCAAAGCGTCCGAACCGAAGGCAGCGTCGCCGTACCCGCAGGTCGATTCTCATCTCGACCTGCCGGCACTCGAGACTGCGACCCTCGACTACTGGAACCGCGAAGCAGTCTTCCAGCGCAGCATCGACCAGCGCAGCGCGGGCGAGGGGGGCGAGAACGAATACGTCTTCTACGATGGGCCTCCCTTCGCCAACGGCCTGCCGCACTACGGACACCTGATCACCAGCTACATCAAGGACATCATTCCGCGCTACCAGACGCTGCGCGGTCGACGCGTCGAGCGGCGCTTCGGCTGGGATTGCCACGGGCTGCCCGCCGAACTGGAGGCGGAAAAGGAGTTGGGGGTCAGCGGACGCTCCCAGATCATCGAATACGGAATCGCTCGCTTCAACGATCAATGTCGAACTTCGGTACTCCGGTATACCGACGAGTGGCAGCAGACGATCGGCCGGGCCGCGCGCTGGGTAGATTTCGAGAACGACTACAAGACGCTCAACCCGGACTACATGGAGAGCCTGATCTGGGCGCTGAAGCAGCTGCATGACCGCGGCCTGCTCTACGAGGGCTACCGCGTCATGCCCTATTCGTGGGCGGCGCAGACCCCCCTCTCGAATTTCGAAACACGCATGGACGATGCCTACCGCGAGCGGCAGGACCCGGCGGTGACCGTGGGTTTCGAGCTGGTCGCCGAGAGCGGGGAGGAGGCCCCCTGCGAACTGCTCGCCTGGACGACGACCCCGTGGACCCTGCCTTCGAACCTCGCCCTCGCGGTCGGTCCCGAAATTGATTATGCGGTCTTCGAAATCGGCGAACGCCGCGTGATCCTCGCCGCCGCCCGGGCGGAGGCCTTCGCGAACGAACTCAAGGGGGGGCAAAGAGTCGGCGAGCTACGCGGATCCGAACTCGCAGGTCGCCGCTATCGCCCGCTCTTCCCCTTCTTCTCGGAACACCCCGGAGCGTTCCGCGTGCTCGAAGCCGATTTCGTCGACACCGAGGAGGGCACCGGGGTCGTGCACCTGGCCCCTGGTTTTGGCGAGGACGACATGGCGGTGTGCTCTCTGGCTGGCATCGAAGTCGTCTGCCCGGTCGACGATGCCGGATGTTTCACCGATGAAGTTTCCGACTGGGCCGGGCTGCAGGTCTTCGAGACCAACACGAAGATCATTCGGAGCCTGCGCGAGAGCGGCCGGCTGTTCCGTTCCGACACCATCGTTCACAGCTACCCGCATTGCTGGCGCACCGACACGCCTCTCATCTACCGCGCGATGAACTCATGGTACGTCAAGGTCAGCGCCATCCGCGAGCGCATGGTCGAACTCAACCAGCAGATCGCCTGGATCCCCGAGCACGTCCGGGATGGGCTCTTTGGCAAGTGGCTCGAGGGCGCACGCGATTGGTCGATCTCGCGCAATCGCTTCTGGGGCACGCCGATTCCTATCTGGAAGAGCGACGACCCGGCCTATCCGCGGGTCGACGTCTACGGGAGCCTCGACGAGATCGAAGCCGATTTCGGGGTACGCCCAACGGACCTGCACCGCCCCTTCATCGACGAGTTGGTCCGCCCCAACCCCGACGACCCCAGCGGCAAAAGCCAGATGCGGAGGGTTGAAGAGGTTCTCGACTGCTGGTTCGAATCGGGTTCGATGCCCTTCGCCCAGGCCCACTACCCCTTCGAGAACAAGGAGTGGTTCGAAGACCACTTCCCGGCCGACTTCATCACCGAGTACATGGCCCAGACCCGCGGCTGGTTCTACACGATGATGGTTCTTTCGACCGCGCTCTTTGATCGCCCGCCGTTCCGAAACTGCATCTGCCACGGGGTAGTCCTCGATTCCGAGGGAAAGAAACTCTCGAAGCGACTGCGGAACTACCCCGACCCGGCCGAGGTCTTCGACACCATCGGCTCCGATGCCCTGCG
>CAJXIC010000118.1 GCA_913054385.1 uncultured Pseudomonadota bacterium | reverse complement strand
CGTAAATCTGCCCGTCTTCGTCCATCGGCCATAGGATCGCCATGCGATCTTCGAAGAGGTAGAAGGCCTCGGGGTCGTCCACCGCGTGGCCCATCGCCTGCAACGTCGCACCGGGGTAGGCCATGCGCATCACGCCCTCGGTGAGAACGCAGTCGCGATCCACCACCAGCCGCTCGACCGCGAGTTCGAGGCGATACGCGCCCGAGGCCACAAAGTCTTCGTAAAACTTTCGCACCGCGTCGCGACCCTTCGGGCACAGCTCGGGGATCTCGCCAGCGGGGGTGTAGGCGTGGTAGTGCGGCTGCGCCGAAAGCGTTTCGAGGAGGCCGTCGATGTCGAGACGCGCCTCGGCTTGCATGTGCCGCAGGATCGTCTCGAGATTGCGGCGCAGGCGCGGGTCGGTTTCGACAGCGAGCCGCTCCTCGACCGCCTTCCAGGTGTTGCTCGGATCGATCTTCATCGGACCTTCTTTCGTTTGTTCAGGCACCACGAGGGCCGCGATAGATCGAGATCTCGACGGCGTCCTCGATATCGGTGTACTCGATGGTCGAAACCTCGTTTCTCGATTCGAAGCGACCGCAGCCGCGCACGTATTCGAGGTATTCCTCGGCCCCGAAGACCGGACCCACGTTGTCGGCAAAGACGACACTCCCCGGGCGGAGGAGACCGCGGGCCTCGATCGTTTCGAGATCGCGGCGATACAGCCCCTTCCAGTGATCGAGAAACACGAGATCAAATTCGCCTTCGAGGCGCGCGAGCGACTCGCCGGAATCGCCGTGCACGATCTCAACGCGGTCGGCGAGACCCGCGTGGTCGATGATCTCGCTGGCGGCGGCCACCGAGAGCGCGCTCTTCTCGAGCGAGATCAGGCGGCCTTCGCCCTCGAAGTTGCGCGCCATCGCGATCGCGGAATAGCCGCAGTAGCAGCCCAACTCGAGCACCCGCAGCCGGAGTCCGAGCGAGCGAAGTGTTGCCTCGAGCAGCGGCGCCTTCTCGGGACCGAGGTTCATCAGGAAGCCGTGGTTCACGGCGAAATCGTCGAGGCTCTCGAGCACACTTTTGGGATCGCCCTTCGCTGCGTGGCGGAGCACATAGGCCGCCGCTTCGGTGGGCCGCTCCTCGGCTCCCTGCAGGCGCTCGCGCAAATCCTCGACACGAATCTTCATGGCGCTCTCCCGGCTCCGAGCGCGCCCGGAGGCGCGGCGCGAAAGCCGCTACCGAATCAACTGCGCGAATACGATGATTGATTCGCGCTCCTCGTCGGTCACCTCGCCGTCCACCGCCACCATCGATTCTACGGCGCGCAGGAACTGCACCTTGTGGTCGTGGGGGACGTCCTGCGGGTCGACCTGATCGACCGGTGGCGGGGTCTTCAGCCAATTCGCCACCTCGATCATCTCGTCCTCGTCGAGTTCGAGCTTCGAAATCAGGTGCGCCGCCAGGGCGCGCTCCTCGGCGGTCACCTTGAGATCGATCCAGGCGAACGAACACACGAAGCGCATCAGCAGCATGCGCTCTTCGCGGTCGAGTTGAAGCAGGGACGAGTGCGTCATCAGGAAGTTCTCCGGTGGGCTGCGGGGGGCGAGCTGCGGGAGCCGCTGCGCGCAAGCCTACCCCAGGCGAGCGACGAGCCGTGCAGTGTGGTGCCCGGCTGCGTCCCAGCCGCAGTCGAAACGGATCGCTTCGAGCCCTGCCCTGGCCAATGCCGCCTCGATTTTCCCCGGTTCGCACAGGAAACGGCGGCCCGGATGGGCGTGGCGCGTGATGTTCTCGACGGTCGGATGCACGTAGACCATCCGGCCTTCCGGGGAAAGGGATCCGGCGATCGCCTGCCACTGGGCCGGCGCCAACAAGAACCAGGTGCATACGACGAGATCGAAGGGCCCCTTCGGAAGCGAGTCGGATTCGAGATCCAATGCAACGACTTTGATGGAGAGGCCTCGGGCCTTCGCCTCGTTCTCGGCCCGCAAAAGGCCGCGCGGCGAAATGTCGAGGAGCGTCGTCTCGAGACCCCGCTCTGCAAAGTGCATCGCGTTTCGACCGAGGCCGCCCGCCAGGTCGAGGGCGCGTCCGGTTCGCGGCAGCAGCGCTTCGATCTCCAGCAAGAAAGGGTCGACTTCGCCCACGCTCGCGTCGTCTGCGGCGTAGCGCGCTTCCCACTTTTCGAGATCTTCGCGACTCACACAGCTCCTCGGCGCAATGCTCCGCTAGGATACCCCGACGATGGCAAAGACCGACCGGCTCGCTGGCATCGACGGGCCCGTCTTCGGGATCGCACTCGGCTGCCTTCTCCTGGCGACGCTGCCCCTGGCGCTCGCACCCGAAGCCAGCGGTGTCGTCATCGACGCAATTTATCGCTGGATCGCCCACTACCTCGGTGCCACCTATCTCTGGGCCGGGGCGGCGACGCTTCTGTTTTCGCTGTACCTCGCCTTCGGTCGCTACCGCAAGGTGGTCCTGGGTCCGCCCGACACCGCCCCCGAATTCGGGCGCTTCTCGTGGTTTTCGATGCTCTTCTGTGCAGGCATCGCGAGCGGTCTGCTCTACTGGGGTGTCATCGAGTGGGCCTATTACTACGCGGCGCCACCCCACGGCGGAGCCATCGGTTCCCCCGGCGCAATCGAGTGGGCCACGACCTACGGCCTCTTCCACTGGGGCTACACCGCCTGGGCCTTCTACGCGCTGCCCACCGTCGCCATCGCGCACGCCTGCCACCGACGCGGCGAAGCCTCGTATCGGTTGAGCCGCGCCTGCCGCTCGGTGCTCGGCCGACACACCGAAGGCACTCTGGGAAAGGCCATCGACGTCTTCTTCATCGTCGGGATTCTCGGCGGGGCGAGCACCTCGCTTGGCCTTTCGACACCGATGATCGCCGAGGGGGCCGCGCAGCTCTTCGGGATCGCCCGCAGTTTCGGACTCGACATCGCCATCATCCTCGGCTGTGCCGTGATCTTCTCGATCAGCGTCTACAAAGGTCTCGATCGCGGCATCCGAATCCTCAGCAACTTCAATTTCATACTCGCGTTCATCTTCCTGGGCTTCGTGTTCCTGGCGGGCGACACCGCCTTCATCCTCGAAGCCAGCGCTGCTTCGCTCGGGAAGCTTTTCGAGAACTTCATCGCCCTGAACCTGTGGAGCGATCCCACCATTTCGACCAGCTTCGTCGAAGAGTGGACGGTCTTCTACTGGGCCTGGTGGATCGCCTACGCCCCCTTCGTCGGGCTCTTCGTCGCGCGCATTTCCCGCGGCCGCACGCTGCGCGAAGTCGTCCTCGGGATGCTCCTGCTCGGCAGTGCGGGCTCGTGGCTCTTCTTCATGGTGCTTGGCAATTACGCGTTGGCGCTCCAGCTCGGCGGTACCCTCGACGTCGTCGGCTCTCTCGAGACTCACGGCGCACCCGCCACGATCATCGCTGTAATCATGACGCTTCCGGCAGCAGGCCCGGCACTCGCGGCGTTCTGCGTCGTATCCCTTCTCTATCTGGCGACGACTTTCGACTCTGCCGCCTACACGATCGCAGCGGGCGCCAGTGCCGACCTCGGCCCGACGGCTCACCCCAGCCGCGGCCACCGCAGCTTCTGGGCGCTTGCCTTGGCGATCCTCCCGATCGCCCTATTGGCCGTGGGAGGGCTCCGGAGCCTGCAGACCGTTTCGTTGGTGGCTTCGGTGCCACTCCTCGCCGTGGGGGTGTTGCTGGCGGTCTCATTGATGCGCGACCTTCGCGCGGGCAGCGCATAACGCGCCCGACTCACTTCCCACCGCTTCACTCGCCGGCCAGGTCGGCCCTCATAACGAACGGATGAATACATGAGCCTGCAGGGACGAATCGCCTGGGTCACCGGGGGCGCTTCGGGGATGGGGCGCGCAATCGCTCTCGCCCTGGCGAAGGCCGGCGCCGACGTCGCCATCGGCTCGCTGCTCTCGAAGCGCGGAGACGGGGTGAAGGGCGAACTCTCGTATCTCCCGGGCGAGAGCGAACTCGACGAGGTCCGATCGTTACTCGAGGCCGAGGGCGTCCGCGCGCACGCGGCGAACCTCGATGTCACCTCGGACGAATCGGTCGAGGCCTTCCACGCGTCGGCAACCCAAGCACTCGGTCCCATCGACATCCTCGCCAACGCCGCGGGCATTACCGCCGAACAGACCGTCATCGGTCATTCCTTCGACCTCTGGCAGAAGGTGATCGACGTCAACCTGAACGGTGTCTTTCGCACCACCCACCGCTGCCTGCCGGGGATGATCGACCGCGGCTGGGGGCGCGTGATCAACATCGCTTCGACGGCGGCTTCGGTGGGGGCGACGACCTCTGGCGCCTATTGCGCTTCGAAGGCCGGCGTCGTCGCGTTCTCGCGCTGCGTTGCGCTGGAGGGTGCGGAGCATGGCGTCACCTGCAACGCCATCAGTCCGACCTGGGTTGAAACGAAATTCGGGTCGAGTTGGATGACGAACATCGCCGAGGTCCAGGAAGCGCGCGCGGGCGAGGAGTACATCGCCGATGCGCGCGAAGCGAACCCGCAGAAACGATTGATTCAGCCCGACGAGATCGGCGCGCTCGCGGCCTTCCTGTGCAGCGAGGGCGCGCGCGGCATCACCATGCAGGATCTCACCGTTTCCGGCGGATCACTCTGGTAGCCCCGCGCCTCAGCGCTTGAAGCGTTCATCCTCTTCGTAGCGCTTCTCCGCGCCGATGAAGCGGTTGAAGGCCTCGAACTCGGTCATGCGATCGCGAACGCCTTCGGTGCTGCCCGACTCGCGGATCGCGGTGTAGGTATCAAAGAGCGCTTTCGTCGCGGCGTAGAGCCCGGAAAGCACGAAGCCGACACTGAAGAAGCCGAGGTCGACCACCTCTTCGAGGCTCGGCATCGGGGTGAGCCCCCCCTCGATCAGGTTGAGCGCCAGCGGCGGGGGAAGCTCACTGCCAATCCGCCGCAGGTCTTCGAGGCTGCGCGGACCCTCGACGAAAAGCACCGTGGCACCGGCTTCCTTGTAGAGCTTCGCGCGGCGGATGGCCTCGTCGATGCCGTGGGTTTCGAGGGCATCGGTGCGCGCGGTGATGAAGAAGGCTCGATCGCCGCGCGCTTCCACCGCCGCCTCGATCTTTGCGACGTGTTCTTCGGCGTCGATCACCGCCTTGCCGCGCATGTGCCCGCAGCGCTTCGGCCAACGTTGATCCTCGAGGATGATTCCGCGTGCCCCCATCGCCACCAGTTCGCGCACCATGTGCTGCACGTTCACGGGGCCTCCGTAGCCGGTGTCGCCGTCGACGATCAAACCCAACTCGGTGGCGGCCACGACCCGCCGCGCCACATCGAGGACCTGGGTCTGGGTGAGGATCCCGAAATCGGGCTCCCCCAGGTGGGCGGCGGAGACGCCGTAGCCGGTGAGCACTGCCGAAGGGAACCCGACCGCGTCCGCGACCTTCGCCGAAAGCACGTCGAAAACCCCGGGCACCACCATCAGCTTCTTCGCATCCACCAGGGGATGCGGGGTCGCCGCGGGAAAAGATTCGTTCGGGTCGGACATCGGGGGTCTCCCTATCTGGGAAATGATTTCAGCGCTTCTGCGGCTGACACAGCTTCACTCCCGGCTGAGCTTCCAGATGTGCTCGGCCGGAAAGTCGCGCGCCCATTCGAGGGGCGCGAAATCGTCGTAAGTCGTCAGCGCGGCGGTCGGCGGTCGCAACTCGACCAGGCCTTCGATGACAAACCGATTCGCGCGGAAGAGCCGGATCCATTCGCCGTAGGGGCGCTGGAAGTCGATGATCTCTTCGTCCTCGTCGTGATCGAGTGCGAAATACGAGCGCTGGAATGATCGCGTGATGCGGTCGCTGCCCTCGTCGTAGGCGATGTCGCGGATCGGTGTCGACATGCAAAAGGCGAAGAGGCCCCCGCGCCTCAGTACCCGGCTGGCCTCGGCAAGGGCCCGCTCGGGCCGGGCAAAGCTCATCACCCCGTGGTCGCAGAAGACGATGTCGAAGCTCGCGTCGCAGAAGGGAAGGCGTTCGCCGTTGCCCGCCACCAGCGAAATCGGCAACGCGCGCTCGCGTGCCGAGCCTTGGCCGTGGACGAGCTGCGCCTTCGAGAAGTCGACGCCCACCGCGCGGGCGCCGTTCGACGCCAACGCCAGCGCCCACTGCGCCCCGCCACAGCCGAACTCGAGGACGTCGCGGTCGCGGGTCTCGCCGAGAACGCGAAGCTCGGCTTCCGGAATCCGCCAACAACCCCATGCGCAAGGGCGCTCCTCGAGAAAAGCGCCATGGGCGGCCTGGTAGGAAGCACTCTCCTTTTCCCAATGCGCGCGGTTCTTTGGTGTCGGGTTCATCATCGCGCCGCCAGTGCCCGGGCTTCGTCGCCGGCATAGAACTGCTTCGCCCAGTTGCGAAAACGCCCGATCGGGCCGTCGCCCTCGCAGAGCACTGGGCGCGGTGCGAAGACCTTGTTTTCCCAGATCGAGATGTCCTGCTCCATCTGGCGGATCGCCTCGCCGATGAAGGCCTTCCCGGCGCCGCTGTCCATGTGCAGCCAGCGCTCGGTGTCCACCGAGAACGAAAATCGGGCGTCCACCGCGCTTTCGTCGATCGGGGTGTTCGTGCCCACCACCAGCAATTCGAAATCGCCCGTCGA
>CAJXIC010000117.1 GCA_913054385.1 uncultured Pseudomonadota bacterium | reverse complement strand
CGCCACGCAGCCGGTTACGTGAAAGAGCGGTACGCAGAGAATGAAGCAGGGATCAAAGGGGTGACCCTCGGTGTCTTTCGGGAAGAGGATCTTCGCCGCCGTCGCCCGGAGCCCAAAGCACGAGAGGGCAGAGAGCACGGCTCGATGGGTCGAGACCGCCCCCTTTGGGAAGCCGGTGGTTCCCGAGGTGTAGAGAATGGTGGCGTCGTCGTCGGGGTCGATCGCGACCTCCGGGAGCGTCGGCCCGGGCACCACGACCACCTCCCATCGGTCACTTTCGGCGACGGTGCCGGCTTCGGCGCGCACGGCGAGGCTGCGGACGCTAAGCCGCTCGAGGGCGGGGCCGGCGGTCTCGATGCGTTCGCGGTCCGCGATCAGCAGTTTGGCTCCGCTGTCCTCGAGCCCGTAGGCCATTTCGTCGGCCTTCCACCAGGCGTTCATCGACACCGCGATGCCGCCCACCGAAGTGATCGCGGCGAAGGCCACGATCCACTCGGGATAGTTGCGCATGGCGATGGCGACCCGGTCGCCGCGTTCGATTCCGTAGCGGTGGACCAGCGCTGCGCCCAGCGCATCGAGCTGCCCGATGACGTCTTCGAAGCTCCAGGTCTCGTCCTCGTAGACGAGAAAGGGTCGATCACCGCGGGTCCGGGACAGCGCGAAGAGGTCGCGGAGCGAGTTCGGCAGGTGCTTGAAGATGCGTGTGGTGACGCCTCGAATCTCGAGTTCGGCGAGTTCGAAGGGGGCGCCCGGGGCGGTCAGTTCGGCGACGACGTCGGCCTGTGTCCTTTGCATGGTGGAGAGGCTAGGGCAGGCTGCCGCGCCTTCGAAAGGCCCTGCGACGATGAGTTTCGAGGGGGCGGTCGCGTCGCCGCGTACGTTGTAGCCTTCGCCGCATGAAAATTGGACTCGTTGGATTTCCGGGTTGCGGCAAGAGCACGGTGTTCGGTGCACTCACCGGGCGCCGGGTCGAGACCGGGTATGCCTCGCGCTCGTCGAGCGCGCACCTTGCGGTGGTGAAGGTTCCAGATCCGCGCGTGGATGCGCTGGCAGAACTCTATTCGCCGAAGAAGATCACCTATGCGGAGATCGAATTTCGCGATCTCCCCGGCGGCCACGACGCCGAACTCGATCGCACATCGCTCAACGCGATGCGCGAGGTGGATGCGCTGTGCCAGGTGCTGCGCGGCTTCGAGTCGGAGGCCGGCGACGCCCCGGATGCGCTGCGTGAGATCATCGACCTCGAAGCGGAGACGCTGCTGGCGGACCTGCAGGTGGCCGAAGCGCGTGTCGAACGCCTGCGGAAGGATCGCTCCAACCCGCGGGAGTTGGCCCTGCTCGAGAGGATCCAGGAAGCCCTCGAGGCCGAGACGCCACTGCGTTCGATGGAACTCGGCGAGGAGGAGCAAAGGCTGGTCGCGGGGTACGCCTTTCTGACGCGCAAGCCGCTGCTCCTGGTGCTGAATGTGCCGGAGGACGACGCCGCCCTCGAAATCGCCGAACCGATCCGGGTCGCTGCCAAGGAGCGTGGGCTCGGGTTGGTGTCGCTGTCGGGGCCCGTCGAGATGGACATTGCAGAACTGCCCGTTGCGGAACAGCCCGAGTTTCTCGAGTCGCTGGGACTCAAGGAGCCGGCAAGCGGGCGCTTCGTGCGCGCCGCCTTTGCCCTGATCGACCTCATCTCGATGCTGACTGCCGGCCCGGACGAGTGCCGGGCGTGGCCGATCCGGCGCGGAACCTTTGCGCCGAAGGCGGCGGGCCGGATCCACTCGGATATCGAGCGCGGCTTCATTCGCGTCGAGGTCACCGCCTTCGAGGACCTGATCGAGCTCGGGAGCGAGGCGCGTTGTCGGGACGCGGGCAAGCTGCGGGTCGAGGGCAAGGAGTACGAGGTCTGCGACGGGGATGTGGTCCACTTTCGCTTCAACGTATGACGCCCGCCGCGGGGTTCTGGGCTGGGCGCGGGGCCCGGGGGGAATTTTCCGGCCAGCTGGCTAGTCTCCCGCCCGCATGAAGGACCGGGTCGACGAATGGATTGGCGCGCGCCTCGCGGGGCTCAGCGACTGGGTCCTCGCAAATGCCGCGAGCGTCTGCTGGGGGACGCTTGCCCTCACGGCCGTCTTGGGCGTATATGCGGCGCTCACCCTCGGCGTCAATTCCGACAACGTCGAATTGATCGCGGACGACGTTCCCTACTGGCAGCTGCGCCAGGAGTACGTCGAGCTCTTCCCGGTGCTCAGCAATTCGATGCTGGTCGTCGTCGACGGCGAGACCCCCGAGCAGGCACGATCGGTCGCCGAGGCGCTTCGCGACCAACTGCGGCAGCGCCGGGACGCCCTCGAATCGGCCGAGATACCCGGCGCAGAGCCCTTTTTTCAGAAGGCAGCCCTGCTGTATCGCACCCCCGACGAGCTCGACGATCTCGCGACCCAACTGAGTCAGCTGCAGCCGCTGATCGCCTCCCTCGAAGCCGAGCCAACGGTCGCGAAGGTCGGCGAGGTCCTGAAGCTCGGACTGGAAGAGGTCGGCGGGGATGCGGCCACGGGCGAACGTTGGTCGGGCATCCTCGATCAGATTGGCCGTGCGACGGTTTCAGTCTACGAGGAGAACCCGGTCTACCTCTCCTGGGACGAGGTGCTTCTCGATGGCTCGGCGATCGATCTCGATACCCGACAGATCATCGTGGTCGAGCCGGTTCTCGACTTTGATTCGGTTCTGCCGGCGGGGCGCGCCCTGGCTGCGATTCGGGAGAGCGTCGAGACCCTGCCAGAAGCACAGAGCACCGGAGTGCGCGTGCGCGTCACGGGGAACCCGGCGCTGAATCACGAAGAAATGCTCGGGCTTGCCTGGGACATTGGGGTCGCGGGTATCTTCTGCTTCGCGCTGGTCACCGGGGTGCTGTTCTGGGCGCTGCGGTCGATCCCCCTGGTGATCGCCACGGTCGCGACGTTGCTGGTCGGCCTGGTCTGGACCGGGGCCTTCGCTGCGGCCGTCGTGGGCCGGCTCAACGTCGTGTCGATTGCCTTTGCGGTGCTGATCATCGGCTTGGGTGTCGATTTCGCGATCCACCTGGGGATGCACTACGCACGACTGCTGTGTCGGGGGCTGGCGCCTCCCGAGGCCATGCACGCCGCCGTTCAGGAGGTGGGTGCTTCGCTGGTGGTCTGCGCGCTGTCGACGGCCATCGGCTTCGCGGTCTTCATCCCCACGGATTTCGAAGGCGTGGCCGAGTTGGGCCTGATCGCCGGCGGGGGGATGCCCGTGCTGCTGTTGCTGACACTGACCTTCTTCCCCGCGATTCTGACCGCTTGGCTGCCGCCCTCGGATCCCGCGAAACTGACCGCCGACCTGCACTTCGAAGCACCGTGGGCCCGGTTGGTGGCGAACCATCCGCGCGCGGTTCTTGGCGCCGCCGCGCTTGCGGGGCTGGTGGCCCTGGCCGCGGCGCCCTTTACGCGTTTCGACGAGAACGTCATCGAGATGCGCAATCCCGACACCGAGTCGGTGCAGGTGTTCAACGAGTTGCTCGAAGAGCGCGGTTCGTCGTCGCCCTGGTTCGTCAACATCGTGACCGCCGATCTCCAGGCGGCCGATCGACTGGCCGCCGAACTCGAGGAACTCGATGAAGTCGAGCGCGCGGTGACGCTCGGCGATTACGTCCCGGACGAGCAGGAAGAGAAGCTCGAGATTCTCGCCGACATCTCGATGATCTTCGATGTGCCCGCACCCCTTTCTCCTGCGCGCAAGGCGCCTTTCGCCGAGAGAGTTCGGGCGCTCGAAGATCTGCGCGATTTCCTCGGCGCCCAGGAGCACCCGGGCGGTGTCGATTCGCCTCTGGGCCGGAGCGTGTCCTACCTCGCCCGCGAACTCGACGCGCTGCTCTCGCGACTGGGTCGCGAGGCGGACCCGAACGCCGCCATCGACCGCTTCGAGGACGTGCTTCTCGGATCGCTGCCCGAGCGCCTTGCGCTCCTGCGGGCGGCGCTCGACCCGGGGGAGATCGTGCAGGGGGATCTGCCGGATGAGGTCGTGCGCCGCATGCAGGCGCCCACCGGCGAGCAGCGGGTGCAGGCCTTCCCGCGCCGCGACTTGCGCGAGCCGGACGCGCTGCGCGGTTTCGTGGAGGCTGTGAGGACCGTCGCACCGAACGCGGTGGGCATGGCGGTCGATATCGTCGAACTCGGTCGTGTCACCGTCGACTCGTTGATCCAGGCGCTGCTGCTGGCGCTGGTCGTGATCGGTATGCTGCTCTACTTCCTCTGGCGGCGCTGGGTCGACACGGTGCTGGTGCTCGCGCCCCTGCTGCTCGCGGGGGTGCTCACCCTCGGGACGCTGGTGGCCTTCGGCATTCCCTTCAATTTCGCGAACGTGATCGTTCTGCCGCTACTGCTCGGGATCGGGGTCGACAGTGGGATCCACCTGGTGCACCGCGCTCGCGTCACCGGAAAGGTGGGTGCTGTCCTGCTGTCGGAGACGACTGCGCGCGCTGTCTTCTACTCGGCGGTGACCACGATCACCAGTTTCGGCACGCTGGTGCTGTCGAATCACCGGGGCATCCAGAGCCTCGGCGAAGTTCTCGTGATCGGAATCTTCTTCACGCTGGCCTGCAACCTGATGGTGCTGCCGGCGCTCCTCGGCCTCGCACCGCGCCCGCGCTGAGCAGCGACGGGGTCGGGGAGCCGCTTACGGGTTGGCGGCGGCCGAGTTCCGGGACGCGGGCTCGCCGGTGGGGTGAAGTGTTTCGAGGAAGCTCACGAGTGCGGTGACTTCGGAGGGCTTTAGATGCTTGCGGTAGGCGGGCATGTTGCCGCCGCCCTGGAGCACCTGGCGGATCATCTGGTCCTTGGTGAGTCGCGTGGCGACCGTGGTGAGATCGGGTCCGCGCAGGCCGCCCTCCCCATCGAGGCTGTGGCAATTGCGGCACTGTTTCGCCTGCAGGAGAGCCGCGCCCTGGAGTTCGAGGGGGCTGCGTCCCTTCACCATTGCGATCGGGGTCGGTACACCGCTCCAGGCGTTCATGTGCGGGGACCAGGGCGAGTAGGTCCCGAGCCAGGCGAGGGTGGCAAGAATCGTCATCACCACCACCACCCCGACCACCGCTCCCGGACGGCGACTGGGGTGTTTTTCGCCGGTGCCGGCGATGAACGGGATCGCGAAGAGGATCACCACGAAGACCGGGAGCACGTAGAGGATGATCGCGGTCTCGATGTAGGGGGGGAGCAGGGCGAGCACCGAGAAGAGCGAGAGGAAGTAGAAGTCGGGCCGCGGGGCGGTGTGGATGAAGGTCGGGTCGGGGGGGCCGTTGGGTCCCTTCGGGCCGAGGAAGATCGCGCACAGGAAGATCGCCAGGAGCACGAAGGCGGCGAAGAGCACGTCCTTGTCGATGCCGTCCGGGGCGAAGCGGACCCCGTCGCGCTCGACCAGGGCTTTGTATTCGGCGTCGTAGGTCGCGGGGTCGACCCCCTTGCCGGCGACGGGGAACTCGTTGATGCCCTGGGTCAGCACGCCGCGCAGGTGGAGCACGATGACACCGATCAGGAGACCCGGGATCACGAAGACGTGGAGGGTGAAGAAGCGGCTCAGGGCTTCGCCGCCGATGATGGGACCGCCGAGCAGACCGTGGACCATTTCCGGCCCGATCAGCGGGAGGCGCCCGAGGATCGAAACGCCGATCCCCAGCCCCCAGTAGGCGTCCTGGTCAAAGCGCATGACCTGGCCGGTGAAGGCGGCACCAAGGGTCGCCAGAAAGAGGACGCAGCCAAAGAGCCAGGTGAGTTCGCGCGGATACTTGTAGGCGCCGAAGAGAAAGACCTGGATCATGTGGATCGTCATCAGGGCGAGCATGAAATTCGAACCCCAATAGTGGATCGCGCGGACGAACCAGCCGAGGGGTTGCTCGTAGTTCAGGTATTCGAGGCTCTGGTAGGCCTGATCGGGGGAGGGGACGTAGATCAGCGCCAGGCAGATGCCCGTGACGATTTGCAGGATGAAGCAGAGCAGGGTTCCGCTGCCAAAGACGTAGAACCAGCTCGCCGAGCTGGCCGGAATGTGGTGTCCGGCGGTGGCTTCGAAGATCTTCCCGACCGCAAGCCGCTGGTCGATCCACTGGCCAATCCCTCGAAGGCTCATCGCCGGCCTCTCCCTCGGTTCCGGTTTCTTTCCGAGAGCCGATTGTCGACTCCTCTCGCGTAGGCTTTTCGACGCTGCATGCCCAACTCCGCCTAGACCGGTTCCGAGAGCGTCGGGACTTCGCCGCCACGCACCCAGAGCATGTCGTTCTTGATCTTGTACGGGTACTCGAAGAGGCCGCGCGGCGGCGGGCCCGAGGCACGCGTGCCGTCCTCGTAGTAGACACCGCCGTGACACGGGCACATGAACAGGCTGGACTCGGGGAACCAACGCACCGGGCAGCCGAGGTGCGCGCAGTTGATGGCGAAGACCTGGAAGCGATCGGAATCGATGTGCCGCACCCAGCACGGAAGGTTCGCGGTGACACCATCCCAGGGAACCGTGAAGGGGTTCCGGTAGGTGGCCAATCGGGTCTGGCCGGCGGGGAAGGCGTCGACCCGGCCAAGCGGGATCCACGCCTGTTTGGCGCGCGGTCGCACCACAGCCGAGAGCAC
>CAJXIC010000116.1 GCA_913054385.1 uncultured Pseudomonadota bacterium | reverse complement strand
TACGAGATGATCTGGTGACTGGAGTTCAGACGTGTGCTCTTCCGATCTCCCGGGTACCGCCGTGGGCGCACGGGGTCCGGCTGGAGGCACTGGCTGCGACCGCCCTTAGCGCTGCGCGGGAACCGGAAGAGTCGTCATCCGAAGGGGTGTCGCTTTCCGGTGGGTCGGGGGCCAGCCATGAGCGCGCAGTGTAAACGAGCGGCAACGGCGAGCCAAGAGCCCGTTTGCGATGATCGCCGCCCCAGACGGTGGGCGGCCCCACGGGGTTGCTGATCTTCGAGTTTCCGATACGCGGTGTGCCGTAATTCATCCCCGAAATCGCGGTCTGGTCGTCAAGCTCACCGGCGCATCCGCCGATCCCAGACGTATGAGAGCTTCTGGGAACGGGAGGGGAATCACCTCAAGCGGGCTACAGGAGCCTCGTAGGCGCTGGAGGACCGGTGGCGGTGCCATCGCGGTCCTGCTGGCGTTGCTCCACGCCGCCAGCGGCGTGGCCGCCCAGGACCTGCTGGGCGCGCCCGCAATGGCGACCTCCGAGGATCCCGATTCGATGGTCGTGAGTCCCACCGACCCCTCGACGCTGGTCGTGGGCAGCGAAGCCCTCGGGACGCTGGGCACCCCCACCCGCGCGCTCCCCAGTCCGGTCGAGGCGTTGCTCCCGGTGATCGCCTCCAGCGAATCGCCGGGCGCACTCAGCGCCGCACCCGCTGACCTCGACACGCTGCCGAGCGCGACCCAGGTCGAAGCAACGGTACGTCGGCAGGTGGGCGAATCCGTGGCAGCGGCGGAGCCCGACATAGCGGTCCCGACCTCGCTCGCCGCGGCCGAAGCCAGTCTCGATGCGGCCCGGGCACGCCTTTCCGGGATCGATTCCGCCATCGGCACGATGATCCGCCGAGACTACCCGACCGGGACCGCGCGCCTTCGCCTCTACGACGAGCAGAGCGCCGCGCGTTCCGCGTTGGCTCGCGCGGTGGCCCTCGTTCGTGACTTCGGCGGAAGCTCGGGCGAGACGAACTAGTTCGCGGCCGGTTCGGCGGCCTCGTCCGGGACTTCCCAGCGCGTCAACTGTGGGAGCGCGAAGGGCGACACCGCTTTCAGCGGCGCCTGGCGCACCGGGCATTCTTCGACACCACAGCGGGTGCAGTCCCGCGGCCGACACGGGTCGAAGTGCACGATCACGTCTCCGAAATCGTCTTCGCCGGCGAAGACGGCGCGCGTAATTTTGTCATCGACTTCGTGGAGGCGCACGGCATCCCAGTAGCGCGGCACCAGCAGGTGAAGGTCTACGTGCAGCACGGCGCCGGCGCGCCACAGGCGCAACCGATGTGCGTCGATCCAGCCGGGTTCGCGCGCGGTCTGCAGACTGTTTGCGACGCGTTCGAGCAGCGGGTCGTCGGCTTCGTCCATCAGGCCCGCCACCGCTTCGCGCAACAGCCTCCAGCCCGTCCGTAGGATGTGGAGGCCAACGGCGATGGCCACCAACGGATCGAGAATCACCCATCCGGTGAGGCGTACCGCCACGAGGCCCGCGATCACGCCGCCGGTCGTCCAGACGTCGGTCATCACGTGGCGCCCGTCCGCAACGAGGGCCATCGAGTTCGTCTGCCGCCCTCGACGCACCAGGAACGTCCCCAACGCGCCGTTGATCAGGGCGAGCGCCACCAGCAGGACGAGTGCCAGGTCGACGTCCTGGAGTTCCGGACCGCGCTGAATCTCGCGCACGGCCCGCACCACGATCACCAACGAGGCGCCGAAGATCAGTGCGCCCTCGAAACCGGCGGAGAAAAATTCGACCTTGCCGTGCCCGTAGGGGTGGTTTCGATCCACCGGGCGGAGAGAGAGGGCCAGGCTGTAGAGGAGCATCCCGCTGGCCAGGATGTTGGTGGTCGACTCGAGCGCGTCGGAGAAGATCGCCGACGAGCCGGTGAGGTCGAAGGCAAAAAATTTCGTCGCCACCATGCCGATGGCGACCACCAGCGAGAGCAGGCCCGCCGCGATGCGGCTTCGGGTCCTTGCGGGATCGTCGGGTGAGGGTTGGCTTCCCATGCGATTTCTCCATCGGGGTGCCAAAGCGTCGCCCGGCGAGACCCCGCGGATGCTATCCGAGACGCCGCGGGTGGGCCGCCCTATCGTTGCTTCGACCGCTAAAGGGCCGTCCGCAGAGGAGTGGTTTCGAGCATGAACTACCGCGACATTCGCTTCGAGATCGACGCTGGCGTAGCCACGATCCGACTGCATCGCCCCGAGCAGTTGAACGCCTTCAGTGGTCGCATGGGCGAGGAACTGGGGGATGCGTACCGGCGCTGCGACGCCGACGATGAGGTGCGCGCGGTGGTACTGACCGGCAGCGGCAAGGCCTTTTGCGCCGGCGCCGACATGGCCGGGGGCTCCGAGACCTTCGCGCTGCGCGAGCCCGCGGCCTTTAGCGCCTCGCCGGTCTCGCCCCCCGCCTGGGAGGTTCGCAAGCCAGTGATTGCAGCGATGAACGGCCACGCCATCGGCCTGGGGCTCAGTCTCGCCCTGCAATGCGACCTGCAATTTGCTGCGCAAGACGCGCGCTACGGCTGGCTCCAGGTGCGACGAGGGGTGATGCCGGACGCCGGTTCGCACTGGACCCTGGCGCGCGTAGTGGGCACCCAGCAGGCGGCGCGCCTGCTGCTCACCGGCTGCAAGATCGACGGTCGCGAAGCGGCGCGTATCGGCTTGGCGCTCGAGGCACTGCCGGCCGACGAGGTGTTACCGCGGGCGCTCGCGATGGCGCGCGAGATCAAAGAGCAGACCGCCCCCCTCTCCGTGGGGCTCTCGAAGAAGCTCCTGTGGCAGGCGTGGACTCTCGAGCGCGAAGAGGCTCTGCGCTTCGAGACCGAACTCCACCTCCCGCTGATGGCCGGCTCGGACGCCGTCGAAGGGCCGATGGCCTGGCTCGAGCGGCGCACGCCGCGCTTTTCGCAGCGCGTTCCCCGCGACTGGCCGAGTTGGCCGCGGCGCCGTCCGCGTTCCTGAAGCCACGTGCGCCGGTCTATACCAGGCCGAACGCGATCCCGAGAGCGGCTACGCCAAGGCTTCCGAGCCACAGGCCAATGGCGCACCAGGCCAGTGCCTTCGCCGCGCCGCGCCGCAGTACGCGCACGGCGATGTCGACCGTCATCCCGGCGAGCAGCACGATTGCGAGCAGTGCGAAGGGGTTTGCGGTCAGCCACACCAGCAGCAGCAGTCCAGCCCCCATCGTGAAGAGGCAGAGCGCAACGACGATCGCCACCGGCCATAGCGACGAATCCTCGAAGAAGGGACGCAACCAGGTGTCGACCCCTTCGGCGGGTTTTCGGGTTTCGGGTTCCGTCGGCATGACACCCTCCCTGTTGCTTTCCGGGCGGCCCTCGCAATCGCAGCATAACCGCTTCAAAGGACGATCTTGGCGATCGGCTATCGTGACGAGAAAGAGGGGGTTTACCGAAGCGATCCCCTCTCGGACTCCGGGTCGAGGGAACATGGCCGACCGCAAGAAGACGATTTCGCGACCCCGGGTGATGGCGGGAGCGTCGCAGGCGGCCGCGCTGGCGCGCCGGGCACTGGCGCTGCGCGCGATTCCCGAGGCGATGCGCTTTGGCCAGCGGACCGCTCCCTTTCTTTCGATGGTGCGCGCCCCGCGCGACGCGGTCGGCCTCGCGGCCCTGGGCGACGTGATCTCGGTGGCCACCTACAACGTCCATCGCTGGATGGGGATCTCCGGGCGCAGGCGCCCGGACCCCCGGCACGCCCATCTCGTCATCTCCGAACTCGACGCCGACGTGATTGCACTGCAGGAAGTGCTGCGACCCGCCCATACCCGCGACCCTCTCGAAACGCTCTGCGACGACCTCGGGTTGCACGTGGCCTTTGCCGTGACGCGCGTCCACAAGCGAGGCCAGCTCGGCAACGCGATCCTCTCGCGGCTTCCAATCACGGCGGCCTCGGTGCTCGATATCTCGCACTCGCGGATCGAACGCCGCGGTGCCCTGGGGGCGCGTTTCAGCGACGGCATGGGCCGGTCGCTCGGAGTCGTGGCGACGCACCTCTCGTTGGTGGATAGGACTCGCGAGCGCCAGGTGAAGTCGCTGCTGTCCCACCCGCAATTCGAGTCGGGACCGTCGGTGTTGCTCGGCGACATGAATGCCTGGCGGCGCAGCAAGGCGATCCAGACTCTCGATGCTGAACTCTCGGCCCACAAGAACAGCGACTGGCCGGCTTCCTATCCCTCGGCTCGTCCGGTGCTCGCCCTCGATCGCGTCTACGTCCGCGGCGCAAAGGTGCTCGAGGTCCACGCCCATGACACCGCGGCGGCGCGGCGCGCCTCCGACCACCTCCCGGTGGTCGCGCACATCGAGATCCCGCACGCCGCGCCCAGAAGCTAGATCCGGATTCGCTTCCAGGCGCCGGAGCGAAAGCGGGCCACGAGGATCGAGGCCAGCAGGGCCACGTAGATCGTCGAGCCGATCCACATCCAGGTGAGTCCACCGCCGAGGGTGATGCCGAGGAACCAGGCGAGTGGGACCTGCACGCCCCAGGCCAGGAGGAAGCGTACGACGAAGGGCCAGAGCGTGTCGCCCGCGCCGCGCAGCGCGCCGTCCGCGACGATGCCGAAAGCGTCGACGATCTGGAAGGCCGCGGCCATCAGCAGCAGCGGGGCAGTCAGGGCGAGGACGTCGACGTCCTTGGTGAAGATGCCGATCAGGGGACCGGGGATCGCGAGGAAGAGCGCGGCGAAGAGCCCCCCCAGCACCAGGGCCAGCCCCAGTCCCGTGCGGAAGCTGCGCTCGGCGGCCTTGAAATCGTTGGCGCCGACGTAGCGCCCCACCAGGGTCGCGACCGCGATCGAGATGGCGATGGCCTGCATGAACGAGAGCGAGAGCAGCACGATCAGTGCCTGGCTCGCGGCCATCGAAGCGTCGCCCATGCGTACGACGATCGAGGAAAAGGCCGCGAAGGAAGTCATCTCGAGGCACCACTGTCCGCCGATCGGAAGCCCCGTGCGCAGCAGGCGTCGGCTAGCCGAAGCCTGCGGGCGTCGCGGACGGGTGTCGTAGCGGCGGCGGACCGTTCTCCGCGTGAAGAAGAACAACAGGCAGGCGAGTTGGAAGTACTCGGCGACGGAGGTCGCGAAGCCCGCGCCGTAAACTCCCCACTGCGGTAGCCCGAAGTTCCCGAAGATCAGGGCGTAATCAAGGAGACCGTTCACGAGTACCGCGGCGACGGTGCAGTAGAGCGGAGTGCGCGTGTCCCCAAAGCCTCGGAAGAAGGAGATCAGCACCATTGCGGCGATCAGTCCGGCCGATCCGAAGGAGCGAGCCTGCATGTAGTCGGTGGCCAGCGCGCCCAGTGCCTCGGAGGGATCGATGGCTGCGATCAGCAGCGGAGCCCCGAAGTAGATCGCAAGTCCCGCAAGGGCGGAGACCGGCACCACGGTGTAGAAGCCATGCCACGCCCAGGCGCCGCAAGCGTCGACACGACCCGCGCCGTCTTCTTGCGCGACGAAGGTTTGCACCGAGGTCGCGAGACCCACGAAAAGACTCAGGCAGGTCCAGATCCAGATCCCCCCGAATCCGACGGCGCCGAGTTCGGAAGAACCGATCCGCCCCACCATTGCGGAATCCACCAACTGCATCAGGGTCACCGAGATCTGGGTGAGGATCACCGGGTAGGCGAGGTGAAGCACCTCGCGGGGCGCACCTCGGCGCTCCGGCGCCGGGAGCCGGGCCGCGTTGGGTGTTTGGAGATCGGGATCCATCCGCACGGGCTCCAGAAGGGGGTGCGCGCAGGCTGGCCCCTGCAATGCAGGCTCTGCGATGCGGGGCCAGGAGTGGCCCTTGGCGGGGGTCGCGGCGCGGGATGGGGAGTACCACGCGTAGCCCCGGGCGGCAACGCTCATGGACGATGCTTCTAATCTGCCGGAGAATCTGGGGTGAACGGGAAGGACCGGAGCCGGTCCGGAGGATTGCGGCTTGAACCGACGCGGGCGGATGATCGTGGCACTCGTCGCGGGGCTCGGGGCCTTCGCGTGTTCGAGTTTTCGCGCGGCAGAACTCTACCAGGGCGGCAGCGCCGCCCTCGACGCGGGGGAGCCCGAGCGTGCGATCGCCCAGTTGCGTGCCGCCGAGGCGCTCGCGCCCGAGGCTTCCGAGATCCAGAATCATCTGGGGCTCGCCTACCGGGAAGCCGGCCAGCCGTTGGCAGCCCGGGCCGCTTTCGAGCGCGCTCTCGAACTCGACTGCGAGAATCGGGCCGCGCGCAACAACCTTCGCGCTCTCGATCGGTTGAAAGAATCGAGTCGCGACTAGGTTGGGCGCGTCTCGGTCGCCACCGAGCGTCTGCTAGGCTGGGCGAAATGGCCCACGATCTCGAAAAGGCTGCGCTCGCTCGCTACCTCGAGGAGCGCGGGCTGAAGCACACCCGCCAGCGCGACGCGGTGCTCGAAGCCTTCCTTTCCGCGGGAGGCCACGCCACCAGCGAGGATATCTACAGGTCCGTGCAGGCAGAAGATGAATCGGTCGGTTACACAACCGTGTACCGCACCATGAAGCTGCTGGTCGAAGCGGGCCTCGCCGAGGAGCGGCACTTCGACGACGGCATCATCCGCTACGAGATCGAGCACCATCA
>CAJXIC010000115.1 GCA_913054385.1 uncultured Pseudomonadota bacterium | reverse complement strand
CCTGCTCGGGGAGGCGGTGGTTCCCGAGCTGCTCCAACGAGACGCCGAACCCGAGCGCCTGGGCCAGGCGGTCCTCGGACTGCTCTCCGGGCCCGAGCGGGAGCGTCAACTCAAGAATTTAGAGCGCGTGCGCGAGCACCTCGGCCGTCCCGGCGCCGCAGGCCGGGCCGCTGCCATCGCAGGAGAACTTCTTGGACTGGCTGCGGCATAGCGGGGCCCTGGTTTCGGCGGCGGTCGGCCTCCCCCTGGCGGCGACGGCGCTGCTCTTGCGACCGGGCTGGGGGCGGGGCGTCACCCAGCGTCTCGGCCGGGTTCCCCGGTCGGAAGTTCCCGGCCTCTGGGTTCACGCGGCGAGCGTTGGCGAGGTGCGCGCAGGCGCCGGCCTCGTCGAGGAACTCCTGGCGCGTGGATTCCCGGTCTACGGATCGTCATCGACAGCAACCGGGCGCGACGAGATACGCCGCTCGTGGCCGGGCACCCCGGCATCCCTGGTCCCCATCGATCACCCGTGGTGCGTGGCCGCGGCGCTCCGGCGGGTTGCACCGCGAGCGCTGGTCCTGGTCGAAACCGAATTGTGGCCCTGCTTGATCGCGGCGGCCTCGCGAAGCGGGATCCCGGTGGTGGTGGTTTCCGGGCGGGTCTCGGATCGTTCCTTCCCGCGCTACCGCTGGCTGCGGCGTGCCCTGGGGCCGACCTTCGCGAGGATCGATGCAATCGGCGCACGCAGCGCCGAGGATGCCCGACGTTTTGGTGTACTCGGAGTCGATGCGGCGAAGGTCTTTGTCACCGGCGACCTGAAGCTCGACCCGCAGCGGGATCCCCCCCAGCCCGCCCCCGACCTCGCGCGCGCGCTGGCCGAGACGCCGTATTTCGTTGCTGCGAGTACCCACGCCGGCGAGGAGCGCGCCGTGATGGGCGCGTTCAAACGACTCGACCGGGGCGGGGCGGCCATGCCCGCGCTGGTGATGGCGCCGCGCCACACCGGCCGGGTCGCGGGCGTCGCGCGCCAGCTTCGGAGCGAGGGGCTTCGGGTGCACCGTCGCTCCCAGGGCATCCCGGCACGCGTGGCCCCCGGAGAGGTTCTGCTCCTCGATACCCTGGGCGAGTTGCCGGCGCTTTTCGCCGCTGCCCGCGTGGCCTTCGTCGGGGGCACGCTGGTTCCGGTGGGAGGGCATAATGTCCTCGAACCGGTGCAGGCGGGCTGCCCGGTGATCTTTGGTCCGCACGTGCAGAACGTGCGACGCGCGGTGGAATTGCTCGAAGAGAGCGGCGCGGGGTTGCGGGTCCTGGACGCGGAAGCACTCGCGGTTGCGGTCGAGGAGGCCATGCGCGACCCGGAAGCGGCGCGCCGCCGCGCGGCTAGAGGGCGAGCGCAACTCGAAGAACACCGCGGAAGTGTCGAGCGCAGCCTCGCGCTCCTCGAGAAAACACTCGCGTCCGGGCGCGGGGAGTAGCGCGGTGCGCGCCGCTCGCTGGATCGAGCACAGGGAAAGTCGCGGGGCGACACGGGCGCTGGCTCCCCTCGCCCTTGCCTACGGCCTCGGCGCGGCACTGCACCGGGGGCTCTTCGAGCGCGGGTGGCTGCGACGTCGGCAGATCAGTTGCCGGGTGCTGTGCGTGGGAGGGCTCCTGGTAGGAGGCTCGGGGAAGACCCCGGTCGCCGCGGCGCTGGCGCTCGAGTTGAAGCGCCGCGGCCTGCGAGTCGTTCTGGGGACGCGGGGATACGGCCGTGGACGCGGGCGCGATGTCGCCATGATTTCGGATGGCAGAGGCCTCTGCGGCGACCCTTTGAGGCGCGGCGATGAACCGCTGCTGCTCGCTGGGCGCGCGCCGGGGGTACCGGTGTGGGTGGGGGGGGACCGCGGACTGGCAGGACTGCGCGCGGTGGCGCTCTTTGACGCCGAAGTCCTGGTCCTCGACGACGGGTTCCAGCACCACCGGCTCGCGCGTGATCTCGACATCGTCACGCTCGACGGTCACTTCGGGCTTGGGAACGGCTGTGTACTGCCGCGGGGGCCCCTGCGCGAACCGCTGGCAGCGCTCTCCCGGGCGGATGCGCTGGTGGTCGTCGACGGGCCGCTCCCGCAGGCGGATCGCGAGCGAATCGAAGCGCACGCCCCGGGAGTGGCGTGGTTCGGGGCGACCCGTTGGATCTCGAGTGTGGCTTCGCTCGCGGGGGATGTGAAAGACGATCCGTCGTGTCTCGCGGGCGCGCGGGTCGGCCTGATCTCGGGCCTCGCCCGTCCCCAGGCGCTGCGCAGGAGCCTCGAAGCCCTGGGTGCAGAAGTCGTCGCCGAGCGAATCTTCCCCGATCACCATCGCTACCGAGCCCGCGACCTCAAGGGGCTCGGCGCCGAGGCAGCACACTGGATCACGACCGAGAAGGACGCGGTCAAGATTCTGCCCTCCTGGGGGGGGAGCGACCGGATTCGTGTGGTTCGCGAATCCCTCGGCTTCGAGGCGGGC
This sequence comes from uncultured Pseudomonadota bacterium, assembly GCA_913054385.1. Lineage (GTDB taxonomy): Bacteria > Myxococcota_A > UBA9160 > UBA9160 > UBA4427 > JAYGCV01. The sequence continues at coordinate 4,204 of CAJXIC010000115.1, read as the reverse complement.
GAAGCCTTCGTCGATTGGCTCGCGGAAAGACTCTCCGGGGCGCGGGGCTAGTCGTTTCGCGCGGGGCTCCACAGGATCCGGTGTCGCTGGGTGCGGCGCCATTCCCGGGCGCGGTGCGAGAGCAACTGCGCGCGCAGCTTTCGATCGGAGTCGACGTAGGCCGCCCAAAACGCGGCCAGCCGATCGCGGCCGAGGCCCTCCTTTAGCCCGCGCTTTTCGAGGGAACGGTGGAGGCGCATGATTTCGCGCATCCGTCGCCGCGGGCTGACACGATCGCGGACCCGGGCGCGGTCGAGGTCGATGATCCAGGCGCGAGCGTCTTCGCCGGAATTTTCGATCATCAGGTTTCCCGCGTGGAGGTCCGGGTGGGTGCCCCCGACATCGTGGAAGCGTCGCAGGCACCGCCCCAGGGTGGCCGCCACCTGGCGCTGCTGCCCGGGGGAAGACGTTTCGCGCGCATAGCCCTCGAGATCGAGGGAGTTTTCGATGTAGACCGTTGCGATGATGGCCTCGAAGAGCGCGCCCCTGCGCCGCGTCGCTGCCAGTACCGGCTCGGAGACCTCTGCGCCGCGTTGGCGAAGTCGCTGGGCCACCTCGAGTTCGTGCCGCGCTCGTCGGGTGCCCAGGAAACCGCCGCGCCAGAGAAAGCCGAGTGCGCCGCCGTGACGCGCGGGGCGTAGATAGAGACGTTCAGAGTGCCCTTCGAGGGTGGCGACCCGACCACGCGCGCGCCCGCGACGCCCGGGAAGCGGCTCGCCCAGTTTCGCGAGCGCGTCGAAATCCCCGACGCGTGCGATGGCGGCTTCGAAGCGCTTCGCCACCTGGATCGTCGTGCCGCCCGTGCCCTTTGCACCGGGGACGTGCAGCATCACGAAGGAATCGGGCGGGGGATTGCCCGGGGTCTCCGATCGACTCCGGTCCCCGGGACGCCCCATGCAATCGTTCGGCATCAGGGGTTATCCTATCGGTGTTGAATCGCTGCGGCGAGGCCCGTCATTTCCTCCACGCGTCAAAGAAATGCCACGGGCACAGGGCACCGCGCTTGGGAACCGGGATCGGCCCCGCCGCCGATCCCCGAGGAGCGCGTTCGCCGCGTGCTCGTGATCCGGCTCGGTGCGCTCGGGGACGTCGTGCGCACGCTGCCTGCGGTGCGGGGGCTGCGCCGCGCGCTTCCCGGGGCGGATCTGTGTTGGCTCGTGGAACGTCGTGCGGCCGGGGTCCTTGCGGGGCAGGATTTCATCGACGAGGTCCGCATCTTTCCGCGCGAAGAATGGACGGCCCTGCTGCGCGGACTTAGATGGGGGAAGCTCGCGGTGGCGGTGTTTCGCTTCGCCGCGCAGATTCGCGCCGAGGGCTTTGACTGGGTGGTCGACTTTCACGGAATCCTGAAGAGTGGATTGATCTCCCGCGCCACGGGGGCACCGCTGAGAGTGGGCTTCGGGCGCGGCACGGCCCGCGAGGGCGCGTGGCTCTTTGCGAATCGCCGGGTCGATCTGCCGGCCCATCGGATCTCGCGCTTCGCGCGCAACGCCGCGCTGGTCAGAGCCCTGGGCGTGCGCGTGGACCCAGGCGAGGATCTCCTTTGGGCCGCAGGGCCGCCGACCGAGGTGGATCGTTGGCTCGAAGCGCATCCGCTTCCGATCCTGCTTCACCCGGGCAGTAGCCCGGGCACGCCCTACAAGCGGCTTCCCACGGAAACCTACGGCCGCGTTGCATCAGGGCTTCGAGAGGCGGGCGGCTTTGAAGTCGTGGTGCTGCGGGGGGCAGGGCGCCTGGAAGGGCGGCTCGCCCGGGAAGTCGTGGCCGCTTCGAAAGGGGCCGCGCGCCTCGCCCCCGAGACCGCGACCTTTCGCGAACTGGCGGCGCTGCTCTCGGGCGCTCGTCTCTTCGTGGGGAGCGATTCCGGCCCGCTTCACGCGGCTGCACTCGCCGGGACCAGGGTCGTCCAGTTGCTCGGGCCCACCGATCCCATCGAGAACCAACCCCACGCGGGCAGCGTGTCGCGTTCGCTCCGGCTCGGACTCGCCTGCAGCCCATGCCGTAGCGGCTGTGCCGAAGCTCCCTGCATGACCGGCTTCGAGTCCAGGCAGATCGTCGATGCCTGCGTCGAACTGCTGGAGCGGGAGGCGGCGGGAGAGAAAAATCCCGCGATGCGCAGATGAAGAGCGACGAGCCCCTCGAAATCCTGGTCCGCGCGCCGAACTGGCTCGGCGACCTGGTGATGTCGACCCCCGGGTTTCGAGCGCTTCGGGCCGGCTTCCCGTCGGCCCGAATTCACCTGCAACTGCCGTCGGAACTGGTGCCGCTGTTAGCGGGCGCTCCCTGGTTCGATGCACTGATTCCGCAAAAGGCGCACGCCGACCTCCGTGAGACGCTCCGCGCGGGACGCCGACTCGCTTCGCTTCGGCGCTTCGATCTCGGCCTCTGCATTCCGGAATCGTTTTCCTCTGCACTGGAAATGCGGATCGCTGGCGTCCGCCGCATCGTCGGCACCGGCCGGTCGGGTCGAGGTGCGTTGCTGCATCAGCGCGTAGCGCTTCCGGCGCCGACTCCGGGTCGCGGGGCCCCGCGCTCGCGGATTGCTCGCGAAGCCTTCGTGCTGGGCCTGACCGATGCGCTCGGCTGCGAGCGACGCGGCAGTCACCTCGAACTGTTCACGACTGCGGCCGAGGAGGCGCGCGCCGCAAGGGTGTTGGCCGCCGCCCATCCCGGAGGGTCTCCAGGCGATGGCTGGGCTTTTCTGGTTCCCGGTTCGGCCTACGGTCCCGCCAAGCGCTGGCCGCCGGCGCGTTTCGCGGCGGTTGGCGACGACCTCGCCCGAAACGGTTTGTGCGTGGGTGTCCTCGGGACCCCCTCCGAGCGTCTGCTGGCAGACGCGGTGTGCAAGGCCATGCAGGCCCCGGCCTGCAACCTCGCGGGCGTCCTTGACCTCGGCGCCCTGAAGGTGGCGGTCCGCGACGCGCGCGCGGTCGTTTGCAACGACTCCGGTGTCCGCCACATCGCGGTGGCGTTCGGTGTCCCTTGCGTGGTCCTCCTGGGGCCGACAAGGCTCGAGAAGACAGGCATGAACCTGGGCGGCATTTCTGTACTCGAGTCCGACGTCACGTGTCGGCCTTGCTATCAGCGTCGCTGCCCCATCGACCACCGCTGCATGACGGAAATCGCGCCGAGTGACGTGGTCGCTGCGCTGGGTCGGCTGGGCGGCGATGGCGCCGCATTCGCGGGGCGACCGGCGTGAAGGATCTCTCGGTCGTCATCCTCACCTGGAACACCGCAGCGCTGGTGCGAGCCTGCATTCTGGGCATCCGGAGGGAACTTGCCGACCTGCAGGCGAAGTACGGCGTGACGAGCGAGATCTGGGTGGTCGACAACGGCTCGACCGATGGCACTGCAGAGCGGTGGGCGGGCGAACCAAAGGGGATCGAGTGGCTGGTGCTCGAGGAGAATCTCGGATTCGCGGCGGGCAACAACGCGGCCTTCGCACGTTGCCAGGGGCGTGCGCTGCTGCTGCTCAACAGCGATGCCGCGATCTCGAGCGACGGGATCGCGAGTTGCCTCGAGGTTCTCCACAGCTCCCGGGAGGTCGGTGCCGTGGGGCCGCGGCTGGTGGGGCCGGACGGCCGAACCCAGGCTTCGGTGCACGGGTTTCCCGGCGTGCTGGACGAGTTGGTGCCACGGCGGCTGCGCGAAGTGCGCGCCCGGCGGGTTCGCCTCGGCGGTTCCGAGGCGATTCGGGTCGATGCCCTGCGCGGCGCCGTGTTCTTCGTGAAACGCGAGGTGCTCGATCGCATTGGTCCCCTGAACGACGACTACTTCTTCTTTCTCGAAGAAACCGAGTGGTGTTGGCGCATGCGCGAGGCGCAGATCGACGTGCTCTACCTGCCCGACGTAATGGCGCTCCACGTCGGTGGAGCGAGCAGCAAGGCCGTGTCCCCGGTGCGCACGCGGATCGAGTTCCACGCGGCGCTCTACCGCTTTGTCGAGGCGCGACAAGGACGAATCGCAGCGGGCGTGGTGCGCGGAATCCGCCTGCTGCGAGCTGTGGGGACGGCCCTGCTCGCGGCGCCCACCGCCCTGTTTCGAGACACGTCCCGGCAGCGCCTGCGCGAGCGACTGGCGCTCGTGTCCTGGCATCTCCGGGGGAGACCCGAGGGCGAAGGGCTGGCGCCACCCGGGCGCGGCGCGAAGCGCCATGGCGGGCTCG
>CAJXIC010000114.1 GCA_913054385.1 uncultured Pseudomonadota bacterium | reverse complement strand
CCTGGATCCCCCAGGAGGTCGGTCCCGGCGCTGCGGAGTTCGGCATCGCAGTGGCGGTGAGCGGCCTCGCCGCGCTCGCCTGCGAGGGCTGGTTCCGAGGCTGGGTCCACGGCCGCGCGCTGCTCACGGCCCCGGTCGAGCGTGTCGGCGGGCCGTGGTTCCTGTCCGAGGCCAACTGGGGCGCCGCCCTCGTCTACGCCACGATCTGCGTGCTGGGTTCGCTCTTCTGGGTGCTCGGCGAACCAACGGCGCTGCTCTCGCCCTTCGAAGAATTCACACTGATCTTTGGAGCCAGCCTGCTCGGGGGCCTGGCCCTCGGGATCGTGCGCGAGCGCTCGCTCAGCCTGTGGCCCGGGGTGGCGCTCCAGTGGCTCGCGGGCCTCGGCGCCCTGCTCTACGCCCCTCTCCTGCGCGCGAGCCTCACCGGCCTCGGCTAGCGCGACCGCCCGCTACAGCGAAGCTTCGAGATGCGGCGCCTCGTTCAGACTGGCCACGCTGCGCTCGCCCGAAGCCGCCGCGAAGAAGCGATGAAGACTGGTGTACCCGGCATCCATGAAAAGTTTCGGGGGCAGCCCGAGCAGGTGAGCGGCCCAGGTGTTGATCACACCGCCGTGGCAGACCACGGCGACGCGCCGACCTGGATTTTCCCGGATGATGCCCTCGAGGCAAGCGATGACTTCCACGCGGAAAGCCTCGAGGTCCAGTTCGCCCTGCATCGCGCCCTCGACAAAGGCCTTCCAACGGGGGTAGTCGCGACGCTTCAACGCCTCGAGGGGGATGTATTCCGAAGCGTCGCGATCAAATTCGGCGACGCCCGCGACCACTTTCAGCTCGAGGCCGAAGGCCTCGGCCAGCGGCTCTGCGGTTTCGAGAGCTCGGCGCATCGGACTCGTATACAGCCGGTCGGGCGGCGCACCGAAGTGCCCCTTCCCGGAGCCCCCTACCGACGACCACCAGTTCGCGAGCGTCGCCGCTTGTACGCAGCCAGCGGGCGCCAGCGACGGATCCACCGCCTGCCCATCGGGGCTACGCACTTCCAGCGGCAAGGCATGTCGCACCAGGATCAATTCCATCAGCGCGCGGAGCCTAGCGACCCCGCCGGGGTCTCTCCATGACACGCAGGAGCCCGACACGACACAAAGGAACGCCACCTCATTGCCAAGGCCGTGTGGATCCCCGAACGCGATGAGCGTACGGCGGCGCCCACGACCGGCCATCCCCGCACGCCGTCGCCAGCAACTCGCCAACGCGCTCGGCCCGCCCCCGCGTAGTCTCGGCGCGTGGCCTCCATCGCAGACAACTTCGCCGATGCCCGCTTGCGCCTGGCGTGGATCGGGCCGGATCCGGCGCTTGGCCTCGAGCGGCTGCGCTCCTTTGCAGACGTGGACACGCACTGCCTGGCCCCAGGCGAGTCGCTTCGCCCCGGCGACTTCGATGCGATCGTGCTCTCGGCCACCGACTTCGAGCATGCGCGCGCGAGCCTGGCTGGCATTGCCTCGGGCCTGCGGCCGCGGACCGCGGTCTGGTTCCCCGCCGCCACCCCGGCCGATCGCCACCAGCTTCGCGCAGCCGGCGCCGCGGCCGTCTTCGCCGGTACCAGCGAGCCATCCCGCGGGTTCCTCCGTTGGCTCGATGCACGGCGGCCAAGCGCACGCACGGCGAAGGCAGCGCCGGTCATCGGTACCAGCCCGGCGATGCGCCCCGTGTGGCGGCTGGTGGCAAAGGCCGCAGTCACCCACGCCACCGTGCTGCTCTACGGCGAGACGGGCACGGGCAAGGAGGTGGTCGCCCGGGCGATTCACGAGCGCAGTGCGCGCGACACCTTTATCGGCCTCAACTGCGCAGCCCTGCCCGATTCGCTGCTCGAGAGCGAACTTTTCGGGCACCTTCGCGGCAGTTTCACCGGCGCCGTGCGCGACCATCGCGGCGTCTTCGAGGCGGCAGCCGAGGGCACGGTTTTCCTCGACGAGATCGCCGAGACCTCGGCCTGGTTCCAGGTAAAGCTGCTGCGGGTGCTGCAGGAGGGCGAGGTGCGACCGCTGGGCAGCGAGAAGTCCCGAAAGGTCTCTGCCCGCGTGATCGCCGCCAGCAATCGGCCCCTCGGCGCCGAAATCGCAGCCGGACGCTTCCGTCGCGATCTCTATTATCGACTCGCGGTATTTCCCATCGAGATTCCGCCCCTGCGCGCCCGGCGCGAAGACATCGGGCCCCTGGCCCAGCATTTTCTCGCGCGTTACGCGGCACGCGACGCGAAGCCGGGATGCCGGTTCTCCGCAAAGGCCCGGGCCTGGCTCGAGCAGCACGCCTGGCCCGGCAACGTGCGCGAACTGGAGAACCGCGTGCAGCGCGCGGTAGCCCTGGCAGAGCCCGGCGATGACCTCGAACCCGAACACTTCCATGTGCCTGGTGATGCACTGGAAGCCAGCGTGTCAACTGCCGCAGGCGACGGCGGTAGCCTGCGCGATGAAGTGGCGCGCTTCGAGGAGGGGCTGATCCGCAGCACTCTCTTGCGCCAGAACGGTCGCAAGAGTGCCACCGCCCGCGCGCTCGGCATCACCCGCGAAGGGCTCTACAAAAAAATGAAACGCCTGGGCATCGGGTGAAGCTGAGCCTCGCGAACTACGCCGGTTCAGCTCGGCCGTTCCTCCAGCGGCGCCATCGCTTTCGGTCGCGCTGCAAAAGCGTCGCAGACACGAGCACTGATCCCCTCCTGCATGCCGATGCGAGCGGGGCGCCTCACTTTGCGTGCTCGGATAGATGCTCGAGCAACAGGGGAGTCAGCCGCTCCGGGGCCGCCTGCAGGGCGGGCTGATGGACGTCCTCGACGATCTCGAAGCGGTAGGGACCCTTCACCCAGTTCCCGTTGGCCTCGATTGAAGCGCTCGCGACGTTCGTCGAGCCCGTCGGCCAGATGAAGAGCGTCGGCATCGGAACCGGGTCGAGACGCTCCCTCATCCACAGTGGGACGGCCCGGTAGAAGTTGTAGACGGCGCGCAAGGCTTCGTCGCTGTCGAGCGCCTTCCGATAGGGCTCGCTCTCCTCGGGCGACACGCCCTGAGCCGCCAGCATCGCCTCGAACATGTTCCGCTCGTTGCCGACCCGGGCGGCCTCGCGGATGTAGTTGAACTTCGCGTTCTGCCCCTCTGCGCTCGGCCCGGTCTTCGATCGGCCCTCGGCCAGCGCTCCGGGATGGGGGATGTTGATGCAGGCCAGCGTCGCGATCCGATCGGGGCGCTTCGCCGCAATCCACCAGGCCACGTTCGCCCCGATGCTCGTCCCCATCAGATGGAAGGGGCTCCCCGCGTGGCCCAGCGCGTCGCCGATCTCGAGGACGTCCTGCGCATACTCCTTCAGGTGGTAGGCCTCGACGCCCTCCGGCCGGGCGCCCGGGCAGAACCCGCGCAGGTCGGGTGCCACGGCCCGGAACCCCATCTCGGCCATGGCGGGAATCTGGTGGTGCCATTCCCAGCGATTGCGGGGCAAGCCGTGCAGAAGCAGCAGCAGGGGGCCGTCTTCCGGGCCGTCGGCCAGGGCCTGAAAGGTCATGCCTCGCGCCTCGATCTCGAGTTCCTTCACTCTGACGCTCCTGGTTGTGGCTCCAGCGCGCGGAGTCGCCGGGGCCATCTTCGAGACTTCAGACGATCCGGCTGTCCTTGTCGCCCCAGTACCGGTCCTTCAGGATCCGCTTGTAGAGCTTGCCCGTCGGGAGGCGCGGGAGCGCGGCCTCGAAATCGATCGAGCGCGGGCACTTGTAGGCGGCGAGGCGCTCTCGCGCGAAGGCCATCAGCTCTTCGACCAGTTCCTCGTCGGCGTCTACGCCCGCGACGAGCTGGACGACGGCCTTCACCTCTTCTCCGAACTCCGGGTGCGGAACGCCGACCACGGCGACGTCCTCCACCTTGGGATGCATGATCAGCTCGTTCTCGATCTCCTGGGGATAGATGTTGACGCCCCCCGAGATGATCATGAACGACGCCCGATCGATGAGGAAGAGGTAGCCGTCGTCGTCGACGTAGCCGACGTCGCCAAGTGCGGTCCAGCCCGGGTGCTTCGGGTGCTGCGCGCTGCGCGTCATCTCCGCATCGTTGTGGTATTCGAAGGGTGCCTTGTCGCGCTCGAAGTAGACGATCCCGGGCTCGCCGACCGGGAGCTCGTCGCCGCTCTCGTCGCAGATCCGGAGCCTCCCCATCACCGCGCGACCGACAGTGCTCGGATGCGCGAGCCACTCCTCGGGCCCGACGTAGGTCAGGCCGTTCAGCTCGGTCCCGCCGTAATACTCGTGCAGGATCGGGCCCCACCAGGCGAACATCTCCTCCTTCACCTTCCGCGGACAGGGGGCCGCGGCGTGGATCGCCACGCGGTGTGCAGAGAAATCGAAGCCGGCGCGCTCTTCCTCCGGGAGCTTCAGCATTCGTATGAACATGGTCGGGACCCACTGGCTGTGGGTGACCGCGTACTTCTCCATGGCCTGCAACGCCTCGACGGGATCGAAGCGATCCATCAACACCACCGTGCCGCCGAGCGATTGCATGGAGGAGCAGAATCCGATCGGCGCCGAGTGGTACATCGGCGCCGGCGAGAGATAGACCGACTCTTCGTCGAAGTGGAAGAGCGCCTTCAACACGTGGTTCATCGCCAGGCCGCGCGAGACCGGCCGGTTCGGCAAGGGTCGTGTGATCCCCTTGGGCCGCCCGGTGGTCCCCGAGCTGTAGAGCATGAACTCGCCGAGGGGCTCTTCTTGGAGCGGCTCTGCGGGGAACTCGTCGATGGCCGCCTCGTAGGCCTCGAAGCGACCCGATGCGCCTTCGTGCAAGCCATCGACGACGAGGAAGCGCCGGCAGGCCGATGCGTGCCTGGGAATCTCGGCCGCCACCTCGTGCAGCGCGCGCGAGGAGACCAGCACCTGCGCGCCGCAGTCGTCCACGATGTAGGCGGCTTCTGGCGCGGTCAAGTAGCGGTTCACCGTGGTGAGGTAGAGGCCGGATCGGAACGTGGCCCAGAAGACCTCGAAGTAGCGGAGATGGTTCTCGAGGAAAACCGCCACATGGTCGCCGCGGCGCAGCTCCTGGGCCCAGAAGAGCTGCGCTAGCTGGTTCGAGCGGGCGTCCAACTCGGCGTAGGTGAGCACCTCGCCCGAGCGGGCGTGGATGGCGGCGGCCTTCTCCGGGCGGGTCTTCGCGTGGTGTCCCGGGTACATGAACCTTCTCCAGCAGGGCCGCTTTGCGGATCCCCTAAACCATGATACTAGTTTACCGCTCGCGCGCGGCAACGAATCCACCACCGGAGGACCCGTGATGGCGACCTACCCCGGCCCTATCTTCGACGCCGACAACCACTACTACGAAGCGCACGACGCCTTCATCCGCCACGTCCCCAAGCGCATGCGATCGCGCTGTGTCGAATGGGTGGAGCTCGAGGGCGGGCGCCGGTACCAGACGGTCGGCGGCAAGATCGATCGCTCCGGAAACCCCACCTTCAACCCCATCTCCAAGCCGGGCGTGCTACGCGAGTACTTCGGCGGCAACCCACGCGGCGTGACCAGCGCCGAGCTGATCCGCTCCTCGCTCGAGCCGATGCCGCCTGAGTACATGGACCGCGACGCGCGGATCGCGCGCATGGATGCGCAGGGTCTCACCGGCGCCTGGTTGTTCCCCACGCTGGGTGTTCTCTACGAGGAGCCGCTAAAGAAGGACGTGGATGCGCTGTGTACCACGTTCAGCGCCTTCAACCAGTGGCTAGAGGAGGATTGGGGGCTCACCTACAAGGATCGCATCTTCACCTCGCCCTACATCACGCTGGCCGACGTCGACTGGGCGTGCGAGCAGGTCGAGTGGGCGCTCGAGCGCGATGCGCGCATCCTGGTGATGCGCCCCAGCGCCGTGTTCACGCGAAACGGACCGCGGAATCCGGGGCACAAGGACTTCGATCCCTTCTGGGCCCGGGTAAACGAGGCCGGTATCACCGTGGTGGCGCACATCGGCGCTACTCGGCACGACAGCAACGGCTACGACGTCCGCAACATCGACGTCCTCGCCCTCGGGCCGCGCCCGAGCGTCACCAACTTCCACCGCGCTCGGAACATCAACGACTTCCTCGCGAGCCTCGTCTTCGATCGCCTCTTCGAGCGCTTTCCCAACCTCCGCATCGCATCCGTCGAAAACGGAGCGGAGTTCCTCGGCGACCTGCTGCGCAGCCTCGACCGCACCAAGGATCGCGTCCGTGGATACTTCAAGGACGATCCCGTCGACGTCTTTCGGCAGCACGTCTTTATCAATCCCTTCTGGGAGGATGACATCGTCGAGGTGGTCGCCCACATGGGCGCCGACCGGGTGATCCTCGGCTCGGACTGGCCCCATATGGAGGGCTTGGAACATCCGCGAGACATTCTCGAGGAACTGGACGGGATCCCGGCCGCTGACCAGGAGAAGATCCTCTACCGGAACGCAGTCGGGCTGAACGAGCGTCGCCCCCTCTAACTGGCCAGGATTTTACGGGAATAGTGCAGATGACCGACATCGACGGCTTCGACCTGATCGCGCCGGCGGCCTACGGAGCGCACGGCGTCCCCCACGATCAGTGGCGCGAGTTGCGAAAACTGGAGCGGCTGCACCGTTGCGAGCCCGAGGGATTCGATGCCTTCTATCCCGTCGTCCGCCACGACCAGATCTGTGAAATCTCGAAGCAGCCCGAGCGCTTCGTCAGTCGCTTCGGCATCGTGCTCGAGAGCGAGGTGCA
>CAJXIC010000113.1 GCA_913054385.1 uncultured Pseudomonadota bacterium | reverse complement strand
GGCGACCCGGCTGATGATCGGATCGTTCATCGCCACCGGGGTGGACGACGCGGCGGCGCGCGCGGATCGAGAAGCTGCGCGCCAGCACCTGGGTTTCCTGTATTCGACGCCGGCCTACTGGCCGAGCCTCGAAATGTTCGGTTGGCGTGAAATCGGCGAGCGCCTCCACGCCATGAGCCGCGAGGGCCGCTGGGCCGAGATGCCCGGCGCGATCCCCGAGGCGATGCTCGAAGCCTTCGTGCCGATGGCCGCCTTCGCCGACATCGCCGGTGTGCTGCTGGAGCGTTACACCGAACTCAGCGATTGGATCACCTTCCCGATGCCGGACGACCCCGCCCACGACGCCGAGGTCGCGCGGGTCGTTGCCGCGTTGCGCGCGGGATCCTGCTAGCCGCTAAGCGCCGCGCCGACGCATCCTTCGAACGCTCCAGCGGCCGCTCTCTTCATTGCTGACCACCGGCGTGGAACTCGCCGGGAACATTTCCTCGAGTTGCGCGAGGGTGAAGAAGGCATCGCTGGTTCGTTCGCGTGGCAATGCGGGCTCCTCGTAGAGCGAGAGCCACAGTTCGTCGAGCCCGGCTGCCCCGGGCATTTCGGGAGCCTCGCCATACAGCGGGCGCGAAGCGCCGGCGCCGAGTTCGATGCCCACCGCGCGGGCGCCGAAATGTTCGCGGAGAGCGACGATTGCGTCGGCCGCGTTGGGCGTTGCGCGCGGTAGCAGCGCGATGCCGCGTTCCTCTGCGCGCGCTTCGAGCGCCGCCGCAGCCTCGGACGTGGTGTAGATCGCGGTACGCTCGCCTTTCTCGAAGAAGGGGTGATCGAGGTCGAGGTTGGCGTTGCGCGTCATCACTCCCCCGAAGAGCGGCTGCGTGCTCCCCATGACTTCACGGCGCCAGGCCTTCAGTTCGGCTCGCTCCTCGCCCGTGCCGCCGATCTCGAGTCGCAGCTCCGGTTCGGCCGCGAGGATCGCTCCGCTGGTGAGCAAGGCGTCGGCCCGGGCGCGTGCCAGTCCGAGGACGAAGCGGTCCGTGGCGCTCCGCGGCGCGTCGGCGTCGATTCGCAACACGCGCAAGGGACCGGAAGGGTCCTTCCACAGCGCCAGCACGTGCACGACGGCCGCGTCCGGCTCGACGGCTGCGCCGAAAAGTTCGAGTGCGCGATGGGCAATGCGACGGGCTTCGGGGGTCAAGGCGAGAGGGTCTCACGCGATGCGGCGAATTGCCAAGTCGACGCGATTCGTGGATGCTTCGCTGCCATGAAGACACTGGTCAAGATCGCTGCGGTTCTCGTCCTTCTCCTGATGGCTGGCCTGGCGCTCGTCTACGCCGCGGGCGAGGGGGTTTTTGGCAACCCGGAAGACAAAGGCGAGGTCGCCTCGGTGGCGCGCCCGGCGGCCCAGGTCGTTGCCAGCGTGGAAGCCGTCGAAGCCGCGGCCTCGGCCATCGGCGTGGCGGCCCCGAAGCAGGTGCTCTTCGGCGACTTTCACGTTCACACCACCTTTTCCTTCGATGCCTTCATGATGAGTCTCCCGGTGGCGGGCGGTGAGGGCGCGCACCCCCCGGCCGATGCCTGCGACTTCGCGCGCTTCTGTTCGGCCCTCGATTTCTGGTCGATCAACGACCACGCCGAGTACGTGCCCGAGGCTGCCTGGCAGGACACTGTCGAATCGATCCGCCAGTGCAACGCCGTGGCGGATCCGGCGAACCCCGACTCGGTGGCCTTCCTCGGTTGGGAGTGGACCAACGTCGGCACCACCCCGGAAAACCACTACGGCCACAAGAACGTGGTCCTTGCCCACATCGAAGAGGGGAAGATCGCGCCGCGCCCGGTGGCCGCCGCGAACGTGTTTCGGGCCTTCCGACAGGCGCAAATCAATCCCTTCGGTCTCGGCTACGTTGCCTTCGCCGGTGGGCACCCGCGCTACCACGACCTGGCGCGTTTCTTTTCCGACCGCCGTGGGCTGCGCGAATGCGATGCTTCCGAGGGCCCCGACGACTACCCGGACGACTGCATCGTCACCGCCGAGACCCCCGAGGATCTCTTCGCCCAACTCGATGCCTGGAACCTCGACGCCATCGTCATTCCCCACGGCACCGCCTGGGGCATGTACACGCCTGCGGGTGCAACCTGGAAGAAGCAGCTCACGCCGGCGATGCACGACCCGAAGCGCCAGACACTCTTCGAGATCTACTCGGGACACGGCAACTCCGAGCAGTATCGGCCCTGGCGCGCCGTCGATCTGCGCGACGACGGCGCGGTCACCTGCCCGCCGGTGAGGGAAAACTACCTTCCGACCTGTCAGCGTGCAGGCCAGATCATCGAGGAGCGCTGTCTCGCCGAGGGCACGAGTGCCAACGAGTGTGCGAAGCGAGCGACCGCCGCTCGCCGGATCGCCGCCGAGGCCGGCTTGCAGGCCCACCTCACGGTTCCGGGCTCCGAACCCGAAGACTGGCTCAACGCCGGCCAATGCCAGGACTGTTTCGAGCCGGCCTTCAACCTGCGGCCCGGCGGCACCGCCCAGTACGTGATGGCCCTCAGCTATTTCGGGGACACGCCCGAAGCCGATCCGATGCGTTTCCGTTTCGGTTTCATGTCGTCGAGTGACAACCACTTTGCACGGCCCGGAACCGGCTACAAGGAAGTGATCCGCGCGGGCTTCACCGAGTCGCGCGACTGGGGCGGCCCGGCCGTCATCGCCGCTTTCGGTGCGGCCCCCGCGGAAGAAAAGAGCGCGCACCCGAGACCCTTCGATCGCGAGACAACCGATCTGGTGGCTTTTCAACTCTTCGAGATGGAGCGCCAGGCGTCTTACTTCTTGACCGGCGGGTTGATCGCCGTGCACGCCAACGGGCGCAATCGCGGCGCCATCTGGAACGCCCTCGGGCGCCGCGAGGTCTACGGCACCAGTGGTTTGCGGACGATGCTCTGGTTCGACCTGCTCAATCCACCGGGCTCGCGCGGCAAGAGCCTGCCGATGGGATCGGAGATCGAAAGCCGGGAGACCCCGGTCTTCCAGGTGCGTGCGGTCGGGTCCTTTGCACAGCAGCCCGGCTGCCCGGATTTCGCCGAACGCGCGCTGGGGGCCGAAGGCCTCTCGCGGATCTGCAAAGACGAGTGTTACCACCCGTCGGATACGCGCCGCCCCATCACGCGCATCGAAGTCGTGAAAATTACGCCCCAGGCGACCGCGGATGAGCCCATCGAGGGCTTGATCCAGGACCCGTGGCGCAGTTTCGACTGCGAGCCGAGCCCCGAGGGCTGCGTCGCCACCTTCTCCGACCCGGACTACGAAGCAGGGGGCCGCAGCGCGCTCTACTACGCGCGGGCCATCGAAGCGCCGAGGCCGGCGATCAATGCCGGCGGGGTTCGCTGCACGGACGACGCCGCGGGCGACTGCGTCTCGGTCGATCTCTGCGGAGGCCCCGGCACGCACGGCTCGGAGTGTCTCACCGCCAGCGAGCCGCGAGCCTGGTCGTCTCCGATCTTCCTCGACTTTCCAGCTCCGTCGGCTTTCGCCGCCACGCCCTGACCGCAACAACGTCCCCGCTCCTGGTTGGCGGGGTCAGTCCCAGACCTTTTCCCAGCGCTTCGTTTTGGCCGAGCGGGCCATGGCCAGCGCGGTGCGGACTTCGCCGAGGGAGTATTCGGCGCTCGCCGCCAGCGGCTCACCGCTCGCGATCGCGCGAGCGAAGTCGGCGATCTGCCCCTGGTAGGAGGCCATGTATCCCTGGGGCCGGTTTTCGTCGAGCTTCTGCCCGCGGCGATTTGCGGCGTCGTAGAGGGTGACCCCCGCGCCGATCGTGATCTCACCTTCGCGGCCGGTAATGCGAAAAATTTCCTGGGGAGCGATGGCGCCGGCGGTGAGCAGCAGATCGAAGGAAGCCACCACCCCGCTCTCGAAGCGGAACAGCGAACGCGCCAGCGATTCGCCCTGCATCCCGGGGAAGGGGTGCTCCATCGCCGCGACGACTTCATCGACCTCGCCCAACCACAGGCGCAGCGGCCGGATGTAATGCGACCCGGTGTCGATGCTGAGCCCGCCGCCAGCGCTGTGGCTGTCGAGGCGCCAGGCCTTTTCGCCCCCGTAAAACTGCGGCATCGGCGGGAAGAAGAGCTGCACGCGCGCGGTCACGATCTCGCCGATGGCGCCCGCTGCGATGGCTTCGCTCGCGATTTCGATCTCGGGCCAATACTGCGCGTTCTCGGCAACCATGAAGACGCCGGGCGCTCTCGAAGCCGCCGCCAGGATGCGATTGCAGGCGTCGAGTTCGGTGGCCATCGGCTTCTCGAGCATCACGTGCACACCGGCCTCGAGTGCCGTGAGCGCGGCGCTCTCGTGCAGGTGATGGGGCAGCATCAGCAGCACGGCCTCGAAGCCTCCGGCCGCAAGGCCGGCCTCGAGCGAAGCGAAGGGCGCTCCGCCGGTGGCCTTCGCCATGGCTTCGGCCTTCGCCGGGTCGACGTCGATGGCAGCGGTGATCCGGACTTCGGCCACCGCTTCGACGGCACGGCGGTGCCACTGCGCGATGGCTCCGCAGCCCACGAAGGCGAGTTTGAGCGGATTGGGCATGGCGGTCTCCACGAAGCCTTGGGGATCGGCCAGCGAAGGGTAGTCGAAGGCGTGCCGGTTCTGGGGCTGGGGCAGGTCCTGCGCGAAGCCCTTCGGGGGTTCGCTGCTCGCGCGGCGATTGCTGCCGACCAGTGTCACGCAGAAAATCGCTAGCATGGCGCTGCAGCCCGCACCCCACGGAGACTCGCGGCAACCCGCGCCTTCGGGAAGGAACCCTAGATGTACGACCTGGTGATTCGCGGTGGAACGGTGATCGACGGGACCGGCGCGCCCGCGCGCGCGGCGGACGTGGCCATCGACGGCGATCGCGTCGTTGCGGTCGGCAGTGACCTCGGTTCCGGCGAACGGGAGATCGACGCCAGCGGTCTGCTGGTGACCCCCGGCTGGGTCGACGTGCACACCCACTACGATGGCCAGGCGACCTGGGATCCGCATTTGACACCCTCGGGTTGGAACGGTGTGACCACGGTGGTGATGGGGAATTGCGGCGTCGGCTTTGCGCCGGTCGCGCCGGAGAAGCACGAATACCTGATCCAGTTGATGGAGGGCGTCGAAGACATTCCCGGCACCGCCCTGGCGGAAGGGATCGACTGGCAGTGGGAGACCTTCCCCGAGTACCTCGACGCGCTCGAGAAATTTCCGCGCTCGGTGGACGTGGCCGCGCAGGTTCCCCACGGTGCCGTGCGCACCTACGTCATGGGCGAGCGCGGGGCAAACAACGAGAAGGCCACCCCCGAAGACATCGAGGCGATGGCCCAGCTCGTGCGCGAGGGCCTCGAGGCCGGCGCCGTTGGCTTCTCGACTTCTCGCACCATCCTCCACCGGGCGAAGGACGGCGAACTCGTTCCGGGGACCAACGCGGAAGACGAAGAGGTCCTC
Organism: uncultured Pseudomonadota bacterium; assembly: GCA_913054385.1. GTDB lineage: Bacteria > Myxococcota_A > UBA9160 > UBA9160 > UBA4427 > JAYGCV01. The sequence continues at coordinate 1,306 of CAJXIC010000113.1, read as the reverse complement.
GGGATCGGTCGCGTGCTCGGCGAGGTGGGTCACGGGGTTTTCGAGGTGGCGAGTGATCTCGCACCCCTCGCAGACGAGTTGGCGTGGATGAAGCAACTCGGCCGCGAGACCGGCCGCCCGGTCGCTTTCGCGTGTCTCCAGAGCCCGGTCGAGCCCGAGCAGTGGCGGCAACTGCTCGCCGAAGTCGATGCAGACTCAAAAGCCGGGGGGCATCTGACGCCCCAGGTGGCCCAGCGGCCGGCGGGCCTTCTCTTGGGATGGGAGAGCACCGCCCATCCCTTCCTCTTCAGCCCCGAATGGCCGGCGATCGCAGCCATGCCGGCGGCTGAGCGCCGCGCGCACGTGGCGAAGCCCGAGGTCCGCAAGAAGCTGATCGCGAGTCTGCCGGATTTCAGCGGGAACCCGCTTCCCGGCGCCGCGATGGCCATCGCCCGGGGTTTTTCGATGATGTTCCGGCTGGGCGATCCGCCGAACTACGAGCCGCGCCCCGACGAGAGCATCGCTGCGATCGCAGAGCGCGATGGCCGCGACCCGCTCGAAGTGGCCTACGACGTGATGCTGGAGCGCGATGGGCGCGGGCTGATCTACCTGCCGCTGATCGGTTATGCGAACGGTGATCTCGAAGCCATCCGCTCGATGATGATGCATCCGAAGGCGGTCTTTGGTCTCTCGGACGGCGGCGCCCACTGCGGCCTGATCTGTGACGCGAGCATGCCCACCTTCCTGCTCACCCACTGGGTTCGCGATCGCGAGCGCGGCGAAAAAATCCCGATCGAGTTCGTGGTCGAGAGCCAGACACGGCGCACCGCGGAGCTCTACGGGATGCAGGATCGCGGCGTTCTCGCTCCCGGCATGAAGGCCGACGTCAACGTGATCGACTTCGAGGCCCTCGCGATCCATACGCCGGAAATGGTCTACGACCTTCCTGCCGAAGGCAAACGGCTGATCCAGAAGGTCGACGGCTACCGCTACACCGTGCAGAGCGGCGAAGTGACCTACGAGTCCGGCAAGCCCACTGGCGCGCTTCCCGGAAAGTTGGTCCGCGGGCCGCAGCCGGCCCCGAACCCGGCGTCGCTGGAAGCCGCCGCTCGCTGATCCCCTCGGCCGACTTCAGTCGGCGGAGGGCTCCCGCTGCGCTCGTGTTTCGGCGAGCGCAGCGAAGATCCGTTTTCGGTAGGCGTCGTCCTGCGCGGGCGGCGCCGGCAGCGGTCCGGCTTCGCGCGGATGCAGGCGCGGACAGAAGGCTCCTGCTGCCGCCTCGCCCTCGGCACAATCCGGCAGGTACATCGCGGCATCGAAGCGTCTC
>CAJXIC010000112.1 GCA_913054385.1 uncultured Pseudomonadota bacterium | reverse complement strand
GTTGAGGCTCGGCACCTCTCTCAAAAAAGGCGCCGATCCAGCCCGGGGGGGGCGTGCGACCGGAGCGGCGCCCGATCACCCCCGAACGCTTTCGAACACCCGCGAGACCCCCCGATGCCGAATCCCCCCCGCACCGCAAGCCGCGCGTCATACGCTGAAAACGAAGCTGCGGGAGAAGCGAAAGTGTCGGGCCGCGTACTCGTCGTCGATGATCAGATCCAGCCTCGCAGGCTGCTGATCGATGAACTCCGGGGCTCGGGCTTCGAGGTCCTCGCTGCTTCGGACGGCGAAGAAGCCTGGCAACGCTTCTGCAACGACTCACCGGACGTCGTCCTAACCGACATGGCCATGCCGCGCTGCGACGGGATCGAGTTGCTGCGCCGCGTGCGCTCGCGATCGGAAGTGCCCGTCATCGTTTTCAGTGGTCACGGGTCGATCGACTCTGCCGCCGAGGCCATCAAGGCCGGAGCGAACGAGTTCGTGAGCTCACTCGACCACGACATCGACGACCTCGTCGAACTGGTGCGCGAAGCGCTTCGGCCTCCGGGCGCCGCGGACTCGTTGCAGGACATCGGTGAGCACCTCATTGGAACCAGCGCCCCGATGCAGCGCGTGCGCTGGCAACTCTCGGGCCTCGCACCCCTCGGCGCTCCCGTTCTCGTCACCGGAGAAGTGGGAACCGGTCGTTCGACTGCGATCGAGGCCCTCCACCGTTTCGGGAGCTCCGCAGGGGGGCCGCTCACACGGGTCGAGGCCGCCGGATTCTCTCCACCCTGCCGCCTCGCGGCCCCCGGCGCGGTTCACATCGCAAACGTGGAAAACCTCGATGCCGACGCCCAACGCTATTGGACGAAGCGAATTCACGAATCCGAGGCAGAATCCTTTCGCGATCGCCTTCGCGTATTCGCATCGAGTTCCCTCGGCCCACTTGAACTCGATGGGCTCGACCAGGGCCCCGACCTGATGCGCCTCCTCTCGCGCTTTCGCGTCACCCTCCCGCCGCTGTCGCAGCGAACCGCCGACATCCCGATCCTCGCTGAAACCCTGGTCGAACGGATCGGAGTTCGGCTCGGTCGCCCTCGCGTCCGACTCTCACCGTCGAGCCGTCGCCTGCTCGAAAGAGGCCACTTCGACGAGAACGTGAAACAGCTCGAAGAAGTTCTCGAGCGCAGCGTCGCCTTCACGCGAGGGCGCACGATCCTGCGAGAGGACCTGCAGGCCGTGGTCGACGACGTCCAGAAAAGTGTCGACCGCTTCCGCGACGAAGCCGACCACGTAAAGCGACGTGAACTTCTCGAAGCCCTGCAGGGCTCCGGCGGAAACATCGCCGAAGCGGCGAGGCAGCTCGGCAAGAGCCGCTCCGCCCTCTACCGCCTCCTGCGAAGGTTCCAGATCCCGATTCGGCGACCGCAGTAGATCGCCTCCACCCCACTCCCACCCGAGTAGAGAACCATGCACCACCTGACTTCGTTCTGTTTGCGACACACCGGCATCGCAGTGGCGCTCCTGCTCGCCATCACCGTGGGGCTGGGCGCCGGGATACCGCGCATCGAGAAGGGTTACGGCTTTCGCGTCCTGGTGGGCGACGATCACCCCGCGATCCGCGACCTCGACGCGCTGGTCGAAGAGTACGCCGGCGGCAGCCCCACCCTCATCGCCTGGGCCTGCGGTCCCGGCCTCCCCTGCGAGCACGCGCTGGACGCCGCGTCATTGGGCATGGCGGCGGATCTCACCCACGAACTGATGCGGTTGCCCTCGGTGCGCGCCGTGCAGGGCCCGGCAAACGCGAGCCTGCTGGTGCCGGGAGAAGATGGCTTCGCGGTGCGACACCTGGTGGAGGGAGGCGTGCTCCCGCCCGACCACGCAGCACTGGTGCGTCGCGCTCTCGACGACCCCTTGTGGCGGAACACCTTCGTCTCGAAGGACGGCCTGGTGGGTGCAATCGCCGTGCAGCCCCCCGACAATCGCCCCGAGACGATGGTCGAGAGCTTCGACGCGATCGAAGCCACCCTCGAGCCGTTTCGAAGTGCCGGCTTCGAGTTTCACCTGGTGGGGGATGCTCCCGGCAGCGTGATCGGCGGACGTGACCTCGTCACCAGCATGAATCAGCTGGTCCCGCTGCTGGTCGCATTGATCGGCGCGGTGTTGCTCTACTCGACCCGCTCCTGGCAGCAGACCCTCGCGACCCTCGCGGCCACAGGCCTGGCGCTGCTCTGGGCCCTCGGTGTGCTCGGCTGGCTGCACTGGCCCCAGGACTCGATGCTCGAGGTGCTGGCCCCGATCGTGCTGGTGGTCGGCGTCTGCGACGCCATGCACTTGCTGGCGCGTTATGCCGCGCTCCGCGCGAGTGCACCCGACGATGACGTGATGGCCTCGCTCGTGGGGGCGGCCCGCGACGCCGGCCCCGCCTGCCTGATCACCACCCTCACCACGGTCGTGGCCTTTCTCTCCTTCGCCACCAGCGCTCTCGACACCTTTCTGCGATTCGGCGTGATCGCGGCGTTCGGTGTGGCGGCCTGTCTCGTGCTGAGCTTCAGCCTCGCTCCCATGCTGCTGCGGGGGCTCCCCAGCGAGGCGCCCCGGGTCGATCGCGCCAGCCACGCCTGGAACGCGGTCATGGACGCCATCACCGACACCGCGGCGAAACACTCGACCACGCTGCTGGCCTGCAGTGCCGTCATCCTGGTGTTCTTCGGTTGGGGAGCGACGCACCTACGAGTGGACCAGAACTGGCTCGAAGCCTACGGCGAACAGAGTCGCTTCGTGCAATCGGTTCGCTTCATCGAAGAACACCTGGGACACTCGGAAAGTCTCGAACTCGACATCGCCCTTCCCGACGGCACGAGGCTCGAAGATCCTGGGACGCTGCAGCGCATCGAAGCCCTCGAGGCGAGGCTCGAAACCCTGCCCGGAGTCTCCGGGACAACCAGCGTCGCCACCCTGATCGGCCGAATGAACCGGTTGATGAACGGCGACGACCCGGCCCACGAGCACGTCGCGGAGCGCGCCGAACAGAACGCGGAGTTGCTCGAGATCCTCGGCTTTGACGACCCCGAGACCCTCGGTCGCTGGGTCTCACTCGATCGTCAGAAGTTTCGGATCTCGGTCGATTCTCTCGATATTCCGCACCTCCAGAAAATACGGCTCACCGAACAGATCATTTCCATCCTCGAGTCGAGCCTGCCCGAAGACTGGGACGTCGCACTTACCGGAGAAATGGGGATCGATTACGCCTGCGTCGGCGACGTACAGGCGACGCAGCTCCAGAGCTTTCCGATGGCGTTCGTGCTCGTCTTTGCCCTGGTGGCCGTCTTCCTGCGCTCCTGGAAACTCGGCCTCGCCGCGCTCGTCCCCACCCTGTTGCCCGTCGTCCTCGTCCTTGGCCTGATGGGCTGGGCGGGGCTGAGCCTCGACCTGGCGCGAGCCATGATCGCCGCGGTGGTGATCGGCATCGGCGTCGACGACGCCATCCACGTGCTCGCGCACTACCAGAAAAAACGCGAAGCCGGGCTGGACCCGCGCGCCGCCATGCACGCCGCCCTGCGCCACACCGGCCGGGCCGTCGTCACCACCTCCTTCGCCCTCGCGCTCGGGTTCCTGGCCCTCATGCTCTCCGCCTGGCAGACCATCGCCAGCTTCGGGCTGCTCGTGTCGGTGGCGATCCTCGGCGCCCTCGCTGCAAGTTTGTTCGTGCTGCCGGCCATCGTGTTCGCCTTCGCGGGCGATCCGAATCGGCGCCCGGCAGCCCACGGGGTTCGCACCGGGATGCGGCGAGAAGCCACGTGAAAGCGAGTCCCGGTGGTGGCACCCCTTTGCGAAAGCCGGTCGCGGTCACGGCGGTGGCGGTGCTCGCGGTGGCCGCGGCACTCGCCCTGGCCGGCCGGAGCCAACTGGGCGCCGAAGTCCCTTTCCTGGCTCCCTGCTGGGTGATGGGTGCAGGCTGGGTCGTCAAGCCCCCCGGCGAATCCGGCTGCGACCTGCGCACACTCGACCGGGTCCGACAGGTGAGTGCAGGCAACACCGCAAGCATGCCGGTGACGAAACCCGGCGACCTCGAGCGCGTCGCGCGCGACTCGGGCGGGAACGCCTGGGTCGAAGTCGAACGCGGCAACCACGCTTTCGATCACCGCTACCTGTCGCATCCACTCGGACGCGAGGCCGCGTTCGCGCGCTGGTACGCGGCGGCGGTGGTCGCAGCGCTCTTGCTGACGATCCCTCTCGTCGTTCTCTGGCGATCCCGCTGGACCGCCGCGCAGCCCCTCTGCCTGATCGCAAGCTGCGTTGCCATCGTTGCGATTTCGCTGATCTCGGGTCGATCGTCGGAAGGGGCCGCGCTCTACAGCGCGATCGCCCTGGCGCTGATCCCCGCGGCCCTCGCGCACCTCGCACTCAGCTTTCCGACACGTCGCAAGATCCTCGACGACGCACCCCTCGTGGTCTCCGTGCTCTACGCCATCGCGTTCCTGGTGGCAGCGACCGGCATCGCAGGACTCACGACCAACCCCCTGATCTTTCCGGTCTTCGCGTGGATCGTGTTCGCCGGGACCGCGGGGAGCTGGAGCGCGCTTCTGATTGCCTGCTTCTTTGCAGTCCGCGATTCCACGTCTCACTTCGAACGCAGCCGCGCACGGCTGGTGGCCTTCGGCGCGTCTCTCCTTCCGCTGGTGCCCACGCTGGCGATGATCCGCGACGACACCCGCGCAGCAGAAATCGGGATGACTTACCTCTGGTCCTGCCTGCTCGTACTCCCCCTGCCCATCGGCCTCGCGATCAGCCGCTACAACCTCTTCGATCTCGGGGCGGATGCGCGCCGCTGGATTGCGCGCGCGCTCTATTACGGAATCGCCGGAGTGCTGATCGCCGTGGTCCTGCATGCGGTGATGGGCCACGGCCACGCGGCGCATCCCATTCGCGACGTCTTCGTACTCTTCGGCATCGCGATCACCGGGCTGATCGTCGTGGACAGCCTTCGCCAGCCTCTCCTCGGCTTCCTCGACCACCTGCTGCGGCCGCAGATCGAGAAATTGGCTGGCCTCAGCGACGCCTTCTCGCGCTCGCTCGCCGGCATCCGCGACGCCGACGAAGTCGCGGCGCGCCTGGGGCGATGCCTGCGCCGGGGACTGCAGCCGCGCTGCGGATCGATTCTGGTCCGCGAGGGTGGCCTCTGGCGGGTGGCTCATGCCTTCGGCAAGAATCCGCCGGTTCAGCTCTCCTGGGTGCCCGTCGCCGAATCGGCACTCGCGGGCCGGGGCCTCTGCCAGCCGACCCTGCCGACGAAAACCGGGAACGACGCCAGCCTCGAGCTCGAAGCGGCGGGAATCGAAATCGTCGCGGCACTCGACGCATCTCCCCAATGCCTTGGCCTGGTCTTGCTCGGCGGCTCGGCGCTCGGGGAACCCTATGCACGGGTGCAACGGAATTTTGTCGTGGGCCTGGCGACGCGGACGGCGGCAGCCATGCAGCAGACGACACTCTTGCGAGATCTGGTTCGCGCCGAGCGCCGCAAGGCCGAGTCGCAGACCGCGATCTCGCTGATCCACGACATCGGCAAGGACCTCGGATGGCTGCGGCAACTGCTGAAGCGCAGCGATGGGGCGGGTGTCCGGGCTTTTTCACCCGGCGATCTCGCGGACGCGCGCTCGCTCTCCGATTCGGTGATCGACCGCCTGCGCCACTTCATGCAGGCGGTGCAGTTTGGCGACGTGCCCCTGCCGGGTGTCTGCTCTCTCGACGAAGCCCTCCAGCTTCCGCTGGCGACGCTGTCACGGAGACACGGCGAGGGTCGCCTGCACCGAAACATCGATCCCGGCGCCTTCGGCCTGCGCTGCCATGAGAATCTCGGGCGCGCGGTGGCGCACCTAGTCGAAAACGGCCTCCAGGCTTCGGCAAAGGACCGGGTCGTCCACCTCGCGGCTTCGGCCATCGAGGGGGGATGGATCGAAATCGTGGTGACCGACGAGGGACCGGGCATTCCCGACGAGTGGCTCGAGTCCGCCTTCGAACCGGGTTTCACCACCCGCCGCAGCGAAGGCGGCAGCGGGCTCGGTCTCGCAATCGCGCGCGACATCGCCCTGGGGCTCGGCGGGCACATCGAACTGGGCCGTTCATCCACCGGCGGGACGCGAGCGACGCTGCGCGTGCCCGGCCACAAGGAAGGTAGTAAAGCCGCATGACGAGGAATCTAAATCACCCGATCAAGGTAGGTCCGCGGCCGTCGCAGGTCCTCGCGGCATTCTTTTTTCTGATCGCGAGCATCCCGGCCGGTGCCGCCGACGATTCCGGGCCGATCGTACTCGGGGCTCCGATCGAGCTTGCGAGCGTCGGGACGCCGGACCTCCGCTCCGTCGATGCCGCTCCCGACTCGCCGCGCGACATCTTGAGACGCGCCTTCGCAAACCAGTTCAACACCAGTCTCACTTCGGACATCGAACTGGTGATGCACAACCAACGCGGACAGACTCACCGGCGACGCTTCGACGCAGCCCAGAAGCTGATCGACGGCCGGGTCCATTCACTGGGGCGACTCACCTACCCCGACTACCTGCGCGACATGTCGATCCTCCAGATCGAGGAGGCGGACCGCAGCCACAACGCTTTCGTGTACCTGCCTTCGATGAATCGCATCCGCCGGATCACGACCTACCAGCGCGGCGACGCCTTCTTCGGCACCGACGTCACCTACGAGGACCTCGAGAAACGCTACGTCGAGCATTACGAAATCGTCGACTTCCAGAGCGACCATCTCGACGGCGAGCCGGTCTTTGTCATCCGCACACGGCCGCTGCGCGACGTCGCCTACGCCGAAGCGGTCTTCACCATTGCGCGCAGTGACGACTCGCTGCT
>CAJXIC010000111.1 GCA_913054385.1 uncultured Pseudomonadota bacterium | reverse complement strand
GGGCTTCGAGCGAGGCCTCGAGAATTTTGGGGGCCACCCCCGGCACCTCGATGCGGGCGATCAGGAGATCGACGCCGATGCGCTCGCGGTAGCGCGCAAGTTCGTGCCGCACCTGGGAAGGCGAGCCCACCAGCACCCGGGATTCGATCGGGGCCTTGGCAGCGCGACCCAGAGCGGCCGGGACGCGCCCGACTTGAAGGGCCCGCGCCTCGCGTTCGATGGCTTCGAGCACGCTGCGCACCGCCGCCTCGTCTTCCGAGACGAAGACGGTACGCATCAATGGGACGGCGAGGGGGGCGGCGTTCTTCTCGGGCGACAGTGCGGCGGCGTGGAAGGAGAGGTTCTCGGCAATGAGGTCGAGGCTTTCGAGCGGCGAAGGCAGGTAGGGAAGCCCGTGGCGCGCAGCCTGGGCGAGCCCCTTGCGGCCGAAGGCCGCCACACCCATCGGCGGGGGCCCCTCGCCGCGCCCGGCCCAGCGCACGAGCATCGCCTCGAGGTGGTCGTCGAAGCGATTGCGCTTCGACTGGGCCGGCACCTGGAAGGCCTCGAAGAGGGGGCGCCGAAAGCCGCGACCGAGCCCGAGGATCACGCGGTCGCCCGAGAGCGCGCGCAGGTCGCTGACCTCGTCGGCGAGTTGCACCGGGTGGTGGATCGGAAGCAGCAGCGAAGTCGTACCCAGGCGAAGCTTCGTGCTCTTCGCCGCGAAGGCGGCGAGCAGCGAAAGCGGAGTGCTGCAGGCGCCGGGCGCGAAGTGCATTTCGGGCAGCCAGACCGAGTGCAGCCCGAGAGCCTCGCACTGGCCCAGGCGCTCGAAATGGCGCTGCCAGTCCCCCGGGCGCCCGACACCGCCGAGGGCCACCCCGAGAGCCAGGCCCTCGAGCCCCCAGCGCGCTTTCGAGCCCGTCCCCGGCGGCACGGAAGAGGTCGGCGCGGGGGAGGGCGTTTGCAGGTCGCTCATGTCGAGCCGAGGCGGGTTACCAGAGCTGGGGGCGCTTGGTGGGACAGGTCCAGGCGCCGGCTCCACCCTCTTCCTCGTCCGCGTACTCCCCGTCGTACTCTTCATATTCGTATTCCTTGCCGAATTCGTCGAGGTACGCGGGCGTGTAGCCGCACTGGATCCATTCGGTCGAGACAAATTCGAGGAGGTAGCTGGTGCCGAGCCCGCGGTACTCGAACTCGGGCTGGGTCAGCCAGCCGGCGTCGTAGGCGAGTTGGAAGCCGACCCGCGGCTGCGGGATGGCATCGATGTATTCGAGCTCGATCAGGTCTTCGAGCTCGTCGGGGTAGCCACTCGTTTCGAGGTAGTGAACGTGGAGCGCGTCGATGATCTCCACCGCGATCACGAAGCGACTCTGGTTGTAGTCGGCTTCGGTCATTGCACGACCGACGAAGAGCGGGAAGAACGCGAGCAGCGCGCCGAGTACCAGGTGACCAGCCCGACGCAGCAAAGCGGGCTGTCGCTCGCTTGCGCCGGTGCGGCTCGCCAGGAAGAAGGCGACCCCGCAGAAAACGAGCCAACCGATCCCGCCCGCCGCACCAGCGCCTTCGCCTCCGCCAAAGCGCGAGGCAAACCACCACAGCGGGAGGGCGACGCCCGCCAGGAACGCGAGCGCCGAGAGAAGCTTGTAGCTCCGGTAGAGGGCCACGCCGGCGACGCCGAGGCCGAGCCCGAGGAGCAGGCCGACGACCGCGTAGGCGCCGATGTCGAGGCCCACCGCCGGGAGCGCCGGCCAGGGCGAGAAGTTCGCGATCAGGTCGGGATCCCAGCCGGTGGTGTGCCGGAAGAGGATGACGACTGCGACGAGCAGCGGGAGGTAGACGGCGGCCTTCGCCAGCGTCGAGAGCCGCAGCCAGCTCGCCGCCAACCACGGCGCCGCCAACGTAAAGCCGATCACCGAAGCAATCGACGTAAAAATCGCCGAGGCGCGCCAATGGAGCAGGCTCCACATCCCATCCTGATAGAAACCGTAGAAGCCGAAGAGCCCGATGGAGAGCACCGCCGAGAAGGCCAGCGCCCGGGCGATCGCCGATTTCGTAAAGGCGATGACCGAGGCGCAGAGCAGCACCGCCGGAGTCAGCAGCAACAGGGTGTGGATGTGCCAGGTTTCGGAGGCGTCGGGGTAGTCGTAGCCCAGCGCGTCCTCGATCTGTCCCCAGATCGGCCACGTCAGCAGGAACTGGCGCGGCTGCCACCACTCGGTGGCCATTCCGTGACGCGGAACGCCGAGCCCGTAGTGCAGGAAAACTGCGTAGCCCAACAAGAGGAACAGGGCTCCCCATCCCCAGGCGCCCGACGTCTTCGCCATCATCCGTCCTTTCGCCTCGCCGAACCCGTTGCTTCCGGCGAGTCCGTTGCTTCCGGCGAGTCCGTTGATTCCGGTGTGTTCGCCGAACCCGCTTCTTCTTCGCCCGATGGCGCGTCCTTCGCGCCGAGTCGAATCTTCGCGTTGATTTCAATCGTCCGACCGGCCAGCAACGTGTCGAGGGCCTCGCTGATGTCGAGGCGCTCGAGGCTTCGACCGAGTTCGGCCACGACGGCGTCGGTCATCTCCTTGCGCGTTCGTTCGCCCTGGGCGTCGAGGAAGTCGATCCACTCCTGCGGCAGTGTCTCACCGAGCGCGCGGCGCAGCGTCTGCTCGGTCGTGAAGAAGCCCGTGAGTCCGATCTCGAGCGCGCGCTGTACGAACTCGGGGAGCTGCGAAGGCGGAGGCGTTGCGCCGCGTTCGGAGTTTCTTTGGTGCGGATCGGTTTCGGGCAGGTCTTCGTCCGCGTCCATCGGCGCTCCTTCCGCGTCGACGGCGGAGCATAGGAGAGCGCCTTTGACGGACGCCACCGATGCGGCGCGGCGGCGACGGTACGTCCCAGCGCTCCTCGCCCGGCAAAGGGTGCCCCGAAGGCCGCCGCCCGCGCCGGGGCAGGCGAATCGAGAGCCGCCGCCTGGGGGCCAGGCCGTGGCCACCGCCAGGGGCGATGCGATCCGATGATTGATGGCGTCGGATCCCCTCTGGGGATGCCGGAGGCCTCCAGAACGCCGTCAAAGCGCTTTTGCTTTTCCCTCGGGGGTTCCGTAACCTTCCGCGACCGGTCTTTTGGGGGCCGGATCGACAGCGGGGATGTGCATGATCAAGACGATTCTGGTGGCGACGGACGGTTCGCAGGCTGCGGCCTCCGCCGAGGAGTTCGGCCTTGCGCTGGCCGGGCGCTTGCAGGCGAATGCGTCGGGGATCACGGTGATCGAGGATCGCGACGTGCGCGCGCCGAAAGTCGACGGACTCGCGACGTCCACCTTTCCCGAGACCGAATTGCAGGCCTATTACCGCGTCCGGACCGACGCCGTGGCCCAGCGCTTTGCCCAGCGTGCCCAGTCGGCAGGCACCAGCGCGACCTGCGACGTGGCTTCGGGCATCGCCGACGAGATCGTGATCGAGCGTTCGCAGACGAGCGACCTCGTCGTGGTGGGAAGAAACGGAAAGGGCGAGCCCTACAGCGGTTCGCTGGTCGGCTCCACGACCAATCGACTGATTCGCAAGACCAGCCGTTCGACGCTGGTGGTTCCCTCGGGCGGCAGCCTGTCGGGTCCGATCGTGCTCGGCTTTGACGGCTCGCCCGGTTCTCGGATCGCGGCGAACCTCGCCGTCGAACTCGCCAATGGCCTGGGCGAGGCGATCCACGTCTTCGTCGACTCGAAGGACAAGGGCCGCGCGGTCTCGCGCTTCGAAGAAGTACGCCAACTCCTCGGGCCGCTGGCGGATGCGGTGCGAGAGACGTCCTCGACCCTCGGTCGCCCCGACGTCAAGATCGTCGACGCTGCCAAGGAGGCCCGCGCCGGTGTCATCGTGATGGGGGCCTTCGGTCGCAATCGGATCTCCGAATATTTCCTGGGGAGCAATGCGGCGTCGGTCGTCCGAACCTCCCCGGTCTCGGTGCTGCTCGCCCGCTAGTTGCGGCCCCCGGCCCACCTGTGGTTTCCGGCATGGATGAAATCGTGAGCCAGCCGATCCGGCTTCGGGACCTCGCTGCGCTGCTCGGTCGCGAGTACCAGGGAGACCCGGACCTCGAGATTCGGAGCGTCGCTTCGCTCGAAGACGCCGGCCCCGCAGACCTGGCCTTCGTGCGTTCAGAAAAGCTCCTCGATCGCGCGCGCGCGAGTGAGGCCGGCGCCTTGATCGTTCCGCCCGGGCTCGACCTTGGCGCTCGCGCGACGATCGAGTCCCCCGACCCGGGGCTCGACTTTGCGCGGGCGGCGAAAAAAGTCTGCGCCGCCGAGCGTCCGCTGCCGGGCGTGCATCCCGCGGCCTCGGTCGACGCCGCAGCCTCGGTCGATCCCAGAGCGAGCATCGGCGCCGGTGCCGTTGTTGAAGCGGGCGCGCGCATTGGTGCCGAGACCGTCGTCGAGGCGAATGCCGTGATCGAGGCCGACGTGCAGATCGGCGCCGCGTGCCGCCTCGCCGCGGGCAGCATCGTGCGGCATGGCTGCGTTCTGGGGGACCGTGTCGTGGTGCAGGCGGGAGCGGTGATCGGATCGGACGGCTTTGGTTTCGTGAAGAACCCGGAGGGAGCCTTCGAGGCCGCTCCCCAACTCGGTTCCGTCGTCCTCGAAGACGATGTCGAGATCGGCGCGAACTCGACCATCGACCGCGGCAGCCTGGGCCCCACGCGCATCCGGCGCGGCGCGAAAATCGACAACCTCGTCCACGTGGCCCACAACTGCGAGGTCGGCGAAGACGTGGTCATCGCCGCGCAGACCGGGCTCAGCGGCAGCACCTTCGTGGGTGCGGGGGCCATGCTGATGGGACAGGTGGGAGCCTCCGGGCACCTCCGAATCGGAGCCGGTGCCTTCGTGGGTCCGCGCAGCGGGCTCCACCGCGACGTGAAGGACGGGGCGCGGGTGTGGGGATCGCCGCAGATGGACGAGAAGAATTGGCATCGTTCCGCAGCGTCCCTCGCGCGCCTGCCGGGGATCTTCGCACGCGTGCGCGCGCTCGAGCGGAAGCTCGGTCTGCGCGAAACCCGGGACGGGGAAGAGGAGTGAGCCAGCGGCCGGCGTCGCTCTCGGCACTGCGCCGCGATGTCCGCTCTGCCTGCGCACGCGGCGATCTAGCTGGCCTCGCCGAAATCGAGGCGAGTCTCCGCGACGATCCGCGCGCGGGAGCTCGCGATCTCTTGCTGCGATGCGATCGCTATCGCAGTCGTCGCAGCGCGGAAGAGCGGCGCATCTTCGATCTCTTTGCACTGCGTCGGCGCTGCCAGGCCGAAGGAGCACGCCTCGTGGCGGGGGTCGACGAAGTCGGGGTCGGGCCGCTCGCCGGTCCGGTCGTCGCCGCTGCGGTGATCCTGCCGGAGAGCGTCGACCTGCCCGGGCTCAACGATTCAAAGAAGGTTCCGCGCGAGAAACGTGAGCGTCTGGCGGGATGGATCCGCGAACAGGCGCTCGGCTTCGCCATCGGCGAAGTCTCCCCCCTCGAAATCGATCGCGTGAACATCCTGCAGGCGACCCTCGAGGCCATGCGCCGGGCCGTCGCGGGCCTGCCGACGCAAGCGACTCCCGACCACGTCTTTGTCGACGCCCGGACGATCCCCGGGCTCTCGATGCCGCAGACGGCCATTGTAAACGGTGATTCGCGGGACGCTTCGATCGCTGCGGCCTCGATCGTGGCGAAGGTGTACCGCGACCGTCAGGTGCGGGAACTCGATGCCGTGCATCCGGCTTACGGATTCGCGCGCAACATGGGCTACCCCACGCCAGAACACTTCGAGGCGCTGCGCGCGCACGGCCCCTGCGAAATCCACCGCAGGTCTTTTCGCCCGGTCTCGGATGCGATCCGCGGACGGCTGACCTGAGGCCCGGGGAAGGGTCTTCGCGGCCCCGCCTGCGCGACGAGCCCGAGGACTTTCGCGTCGATGAGATCCCGCTCTACCCGCCGAGCGGTGAGGGCGGGCACACCTTTTTGCGGGTCGAGAAGCGGCTGCGGACCACCGAGGAGGTCGCCCGGGCGCTGGCGCGCGAGGTGGGCTGCCGACCACGGGACGTCGGCTACGCCGGTCGCAAGGATCGCCGGGCGCTGACCACCCAGTGGTTCTCGGTGCCGGATCTCGACCCCGAAGTCGCCCTCACGTTCTCGCTTCCGGGGGCGGTCGTCCTCGAGGCGTCGCGCCACCCGCACAAGCTTCGCACCGGCCACCTGGGCGGCAATCGCTTCGTACTCAAGGTTCGCGGCTGTGAGGACCTCGTGCCCGAGGCGATCGAGGCGAACCGCCTGCGAATCAGGGCGCACGGGTTGCCGAATCGCTACGGCAGCCAGCGCTTCGGGCGCGACGGCGACAATGCCGAGCGCGCGCGCCGCGCCCTGCGCGGCGAGAAGGTGGGCGGCGACCGCCGTTCGCTGCGTTTTCTCTTTTCGGCGCTCCAGGCGGAGGTCTTCAACGAGGCGCTGGCCCGGCGGGAGCACCCCCTCGAGCGATTCGAGTTGGGCGACGTGGCGGTGGTGCACGCTTCCGGCGGACTTTTCCTGGTCGAAGACGTCGACGTCGATGATGCGCGCGCGCAGGAATTCGAGATCAGTCCTACCGGGCCGATCTTTGGGACCCGCACCGTAAACCCCACCGGCGCCGCGGCTGCGCGCGAACGCGCAGCGATGGAAGCGCATGGGGTGCCCGAGGCCGCGCTCCTCGAACTGCCTCCCGGCATTCGATTGCGCGGCGCGCGGCGCGCGCTGCGCATTGCGGTCCCCGACCTCGAGGTGCGGGCCGCGGACGGGACCCTCGAACTCCGGTTCGGGTTGCCCCCGGGAAGCTATGCCACGGTGCTCGTCGACGAATTGCTCGGAACGACCGGGGCCAGCGGCTGACG